>JANQHY010000088.1 GCA_028282395.1 Gammaproteobacteria bacterium | reverse complement strand
TGAGTGAACCTGCCTGGATAATTAATTGAGGTAATGTACCATCATTGGATAAGATAACTGTTACCGGTAATGAGGTATCTCCCCACTGATATTGGCTAGATATCACAGCAGTGTCGACATCAGACAAAGCCAAATTAACATCCGCTAAGTCCTCAACGCTGGTCCCACAAGCAATGCGATAATTAACCTTTGCACCATCACGACTTTGGGAAATGCCCATGCAATTGTTAATTTGACCGTCAAATTTCATACTCAGCACAGGCCGATGTTCTTGGTTTTCTCGGCTAAGCAATAGTGATATAGCCGGACCTTGATTGCCTGCATAAGCTAAATCACACCCATCACCTGTAACTTTCGTCCCTGGGCCTTCCAAATAGACTGTCGGTGATTTTTGTTGATCATTCAGTGAAAAACTCACTTCGTTTAATGGTGATGAACTGCGCTTTGGTAACCAAACATAATCGATATTAGCAGGCAAATTATGTAAAAAATTAATGCAATGAGGGTTGCCCTTAATAGCAACTGCGCCAACCGATGCAAAGTCAGCTCTTAGACTGAAGTCTCCAATACTGATTGAATCATCACTGTGCAAGCGTAACTGGGCATTGCGGCCAACATCAGTTGCGCCACTGAAATCTAATATGAGCTCTCCTATACCATTTGCATTTGACATATCTATTGATTGCTCAATGGACGTCACCTGACAGCTTACTTTCTTATAGTCAGATAGCGTTAAAGTTAATGGAGCAGAAGTGGACTGATAAAATGGTGCCGGAAATAAAGATGCTTTTGACAGCAACGACACATGTAATTCTTGATTAGCAGCATTACCTTTAAAATCAGCACGATGCGAAAACCCAGCAATTAACTGCATATAAAAACTAAAGGGTATTGATTCACAATCGGCAAATTGAGGATAAAACGGCAGTGCCTGTGGCGTCTTTAAATACGCTTTGCTTTGGTCAACATGAGTAATTGCAAAAACATTACCCCGACTATTAAAAATAGGCCAAAAAAAACGTCCATTGTCACACCCATACCATCTCAATGGCGGGTGAGGCCCAAAGCCTATACTTTCACCATAAGCATAACCTTTAAGGTCAGCCTCAGTTTGCTGATCAGGGCATTTGGGTGCACGCTGCCAATCTGTTACTCGAAACTGTGATGACACAGGAATACGAGCATCAGGGCAATACGTCTTTGGCTCTTTAGTAGGGAATGCAAGATAAGTCACGTTATCTTCATTCACCCAAGGGGCAAAATTATCTCTTGCTTGCGCTTGCACGGGTCTATAGTTAATTTCACTTGAATCTAAATGCACTGATGCTGAGCGAAGAACATCGACCTTTTTATAATACTCTTCATAATCTTCTGACATCATAAGATACCCCATATGACCTCGGTGCTTTTCTGACCAAAAACGACCTGATCGACCTTCCAGGTTAGGGTGTTTTTTTTGTAGCTCCAAATACTCTTGTCGTGAAATCTTCTTTGTTTCTGTGTCAATAACATCAGGATAAACACCAACGGTTACGGGTATTGGTGTCCCTGCAACTGGACTACGCTTGGCTAACTCTTTTTGAACTGACTCCACCAGCGCTGAAATTTTGGCCTCCAACTTTGCTTCTTCAACTTCAAGTTCAAAGCGTTTAATATGTATACCTAATCCCCGCGCCAGTGCTTCCCAAACAGTATGCTGCTCAACGATGTGGTACGCCTTTTCCTCTTGCTGAAAGACTAACTCACCTTCAACAATAGAAAATCCTGCCATTAACAATGCATCAACCACGATACCCACGCCAGTATCCAGCAAGACAGAACTCGCTAAATAAGCGATGCCTTCAACTAATTCTACTGCCCCTTGCGTGCGTTCAAAATCATTTTGTGCATGGATCAGTTTATCAATACCACTGCCGATCGGTATTAAGGCAAATACAGCACCAGGTGCGCCACTCATACCTTTTAATAATTTACCTGCAACATTTTCACCAAACATTGAGGTCAATCTTGGCACTAATACCTCTGACACTGCCGGCGCACCGACTCGTTGCCAGGCTTCTAAGCCACCTAACATCAGTAAACCTGAAGGGTTACCGTGTGCTGCATCAATTGCACTACGGATCCACCACAGTAAAGAACGGGCATGCTCACCATAATGCTTAGCAATATGATGAAAGCCGGCTTTCGCTTTGGCAATAATTGAAGCCTTGTGTTCAGCCGGAATGTCTAACGTCGAAAAATAACGCTCAATCGTATAGTCAGCTAATTGCTTTTCTAACACGCTTGTTGTTAATTTATCTTCAGGTATTGCCTTAAATATATCGACCAATTCATGCCAATATTGATTATAACTCTCTTGCTTGCCCGCAGTGATATCTGTATGATCCACATCAAGACGAATATCATGATCGCTTAGTAAATTTTGTAAAAATAGTAATTCTTTTGAAGATAGCTCAGGATAAAATTTAACAAAATCTTGCGGTCTAAAATGTAGTTTCCCTTCTGATAGCCATTGCTGTATTTGTCCGTTATCAAGTTGTGCATCTAAAGGAATGGTCTCACCGTTAAGGGAAAAAAGGTGTTTAAAACGATCGGAGTTTATACCATCAACAACAGAGCCCTGTACCTGCCAGGGAGAAACAATACCATTCACTTGGTTCACCAAGTCTATTGGTGGATTATAGTTATAGATGTGGTAATCTCTGCCGGAATAAAGCTCAGAAAATACTGAGTTTAATTCAGCAAATGTTTTATATTGACGTGAGCCTTTAAACAACAATTTATCATATATTTGGTAAGGTAAATCATTGTGTGGATTAACAGATATCAACACCAAACGGTCATTGAATTGTAGTATGAATTGCTTTGCACCAAGCTCTACATCGTGTAAAAAATCCGGCAAGTTAGTATTACCACTACCTTGAGGCGGATGATCAGTTACTGATTCCTGAAAATCAGCATACCATTGCTCTAGTCTTTCTTCAGTTAATGTTAGATAGTCACGGTGTGCACGTGTTTGTAAATGCGGATCAAGATTTCTAGCCTTAAGCCATGTATCAAGAGCTCTGGCAGGTGCTTCACCTTGTATATCCATCACAGCCAAAGCCGCCACGGCTGCTTCATCAGTCAGCGCTAGTTGCAAATCAAACTCAAGATCTTGCAACTGTTTTGCCTTTTGTTTCAGACGTCGTTCACAACCTGACCTTGCTGATCGCTTACGACGAGACAGACCAGCTTTATCACAGCGAAATCGCACATGTTTCTTTGGTCTATAGCTCGATAACGCTTCTTTGAAGTTAAAATCAGGCATATCAGTTAATAGTGCTGCTTTAGTTGACTCCTCTTCAACACCCATGCCAATAAATTTAGCTCCAGATTCTGTGGCTTGAAATATCATTCTTACCTTACCAGGTAAGTTAAACTCTTCTTCAGTACCGTCTAAACTTTTAAAGACAACGCCATTATATTCGATAATGGTAAGGAGCTTATTATCTGATGATTGAACTAATCTTTGGGAAATATCAGACCCATCCGCAACGAGAAATTTACTTTCACCCTCTTCATCTTTCGTCCAAGCTTGACGATGGAAGGCCAGTGTCAGTACCCCTGTGATAGCTTGGTTATTAGATTGCATAAAGTGATCTGCTGCAATGGTCCCCATATGCCGAATCAAAAAACTTTCTAATACATTTCTATTAAGCTCCGTATCACTCGAGATCCCTCTATCATCGTGATCTACAAACTCAGGCTCGCCCCATTCTTGTGGAAATTTTATCTTTCTTCGAAAATAATCTTTATAAAACTGATCCTTATCGTCCTTTCCAAAAATCCATTGTTTAGATTCTAATTCTTGGAAAAATGGATTACCCCTCGAAAAGGCTATAGATGAAGAGCTTGCATGGAACTTATAGCGAAACCCTGTGAATAGATCGCTTCCAGGAAACGCTTCCTGCCCAATACGACTCTCGTATATTTTAGCGATGATACGCCCTTTCTTATCATATTTTAAATCATGTCGACGTTTTTGTACGCCTTTATTAGTTCCCATTAATTGGGAAGACCTACTATCACTACTCTCAGCTGGCATTAAACTCCAGCGTAAATGTTGAGAAATCCAACTGGTTGCATCAGTAGTCAGAAGCGGTTCAAACTCCGTTAATCGATCAGCTAATTCCGCTCTTTTGCTAAACTTATTAGCGAGAAGCCAATCAATATAAGTATCGACCAATTTAAATCTGTCAGGCAATACCTCATCATAATCTTCTCTTGCAACCTCATAACGCGAACTTTCTTTTTGCGCAAAAGCACCAACAAAATCATCCAGTACCTTCAGAGCATTGTGTATCGTCTCACGACTTTTTTTACCTTTAATGAAACTTTTATTATTTAATTTTTTAACAGCAACGCTAGCAACCCAAGCCTTTGCCTCTAAAGCATAAAATCGATCCATTAGACTGGTTGGCATACCAGAAGGTAGCGCTAAATCAAGGAGTTCCAGTACTGCTACTTGTGTATCAGGATCTTGAGAAAACTTATGGTGCAGAAATTCACGCTTTATCTGTCCCGATATCGTTCTAAATTGCGTTTCAAGGACTTCAAGCTCTCGCCGGGTAACCGGCGGCTCAAATTCGACTATTTCAACATCAGCTAAAAATACTTGTAGTTTTTTCTGCTCTTGCCTTTGTTTATCTGCGTCATCTGCACTAGCAGCACCAACCTCCTTAGCCTGTCTATGAGCAATCTCATCATTTAACTGCTGTTTTACGTTAGCTAGCATTGCCCGTGTTTCAGTAATGTAGCGTGGGTCTTTTGCAATAATTTTTTGAGTTAAGCCCAATACTGAGTAGAAATAGTCTTTATTTTCAGCCTCAAATAGCCAATCAAACACCGAGCCTTCTCTTTCATTAACTTTTAGCAGGTTTAAGACAGCTTCAGGGTGGGTATCAGCAAATTGATCTAAAGAATTTAACAACCTATAAAATTTTGCCTCGTTAGACGGTTCAATTAACGTTTTCCATGAGCCCCTAACTAATTGCTCAAAAATGGAAAGATCTGCACCATGGTGTTTAGCAGCTTCATCCATGATGTCCAGGTACTGGGAAAATAAGGCATCAGGCAGATCACATAACGCTTGTTGATGATGTTTGTTAAAATGACTGACCCTGCTATAGGCAACATTAGGTTGAACACGAACAAGACCTTTATACAACATCAAAAAGCGCACAACACTGACTTCCCTCAATGCAACCATTTCTTTGTCTAAGAAAACCTGCAACAAGTTCTTCGTGCCTTTACGGTCTGAAAAAATAATCTCAGCGACTTCTTCTCTGTTGGTACCAAAAGCCTCTAGTTGCTCTAATGTATCACTTTAGGTAAATATGGCTTCCTTATTATCACGCTCAATTGCAATATCCAGTATCGTCCTGTCTTGACCATTTTGTGGATGAAACAACAACTGAGCGATTAACTGTCTGCCATGGTTACTATGTTGAATAATGTTATAAGTAAGCCTATTGAGTAACCTTAAACTTCCGTAATCACTCTGGTTAATGACCTTTTGCCATAATTGAACTCTGGATTGGTCATGATTGAACAACATGGTTGCTAAACTATCAGCCAAACGGGTTATTGCTGCATGAGAAGCAGGATCTTTTTCATGATGACATGCTGATTCAAAAAAATTATCAACTATCTTTAAGGCCTTTTCTCTGTGTTTACTATGGCTAATTAATTGAAAAACACGCTCATTAATAACAACGTCTTTTAATAAAAACGGATCTCTCTCATTAACAAACGCGACAAAGTTCGATACTGCATCAATCATGCCGGCATGATTGTTATCAAAAACCGCTGATACTAATTGCTGTGTTGTGTCGCCGCGAAATAATCGTAATATAAAATCAGACTTATCATCTAAATGATCTCGACATATTGATACAACCCGTTGTAGTGTCCTCTCATCACCTGTCCTAACAGCCTGATAAAGCAATGAGCGATCAGGTTCAGAGTAAATGGTTTGCATAACCGCTTGTTTAAAAGCTTCATCGCTCCATGCCTGGCGCATTAGTGTTTGTATAGGACGTTCATCACCCCATGTTTGTTGCATTAGCTGTCGGTAGTCTGCATCAGATAAATACTTTGATAACTTGACAACTGACTTAGCATTACTTGGTGCGAGATTATCATTTAATAAGTGCAACAGCTTAAGGTAATGATTAAAATCTTCTACTTCACTTGCCGACAATGCGCGATCATCACTATTACCCGTACCAGACTGAGTCAATGCTGAAATGATCGCTTCTATTTTTGTTGTTACTTCAGAGCCTCTAGCTTCTTGAGGTATTTCATTTAACACATTAAGCGCAGCGATTTTATCGCCATTGGCAGATAATATGTTGACCAATGCTAAATGAAATTGATTAAGCTCTCCTTGTAAAACAGAGCGCATTTCTTCATTTGTTAATTGCTTAGCTAAATCGAGTGCACCGGGCAAATCACCATAATTTAAAGTTAATCTTGCTTTTTCTATTAAAAGCGCCACTTGTTTTAAATCAATGCCAGCAGTAAACTCATTTATGGCTGCTACTTCTTTATCAGCCTCAGATTGGCTCAGCTCAGCAGCGAAGTTTTGACGTATTGATGTTATGAATCGTGATAATAGCTCTACCTTTTCTAAGAGTTGCTCCGAATATACTTCACTATGGTTTGGCAACCCTAATAGTATTGCGCTTAATTTATCTACTTGGCTATCATCACGCGCAATTCTTTCAACAAAGCTCTTTAAACTTTCAGTCAGTTTAGCAAAATTTAATTCTATTCTTTGCCTATCTCTATAAGTTGTATTTAATAATCGTTGTATGTTTTCCAAGGGAACTGCATCAATTTCTGTTAACAGATCCTGTAAGCTACCCCAATCTTCTAACGATAGTTTTTCCAGATCAAAGTGACTATCTGACGCACTGTCGTTAATTAATTGTTCACGTAATCCGTTCAGTTCTACGTAATTAGCATCTTGCTCACCTACTTTTTGACAGGTAGAGTCCAACAGTGCGATAGCTCTTGCAAATTGATTATGATCCTTTAGTACAACAACAATGTTTTTTACTGCTGATAAATACTCATCAGTATTAAAATGCATTTTTTCTAATACAAATAACGCTGCCTCATAATCTTTCTTTGGTAAATAAATTTGATCTATTGCCCAGTAACCGAACTCAGCTTGTATCTCCTTAAATTCCGGACGATTTTTTAGCAAGCCATTAACTTCATCTAGTTTTATCTGAAAATCAGCAACTTTTGATCTAAAGTTAAGGCTTAATTCATGGGTAGTAGCAGACGATTTTAATGTTTCAAACTCTAACCTGATTGCTTGTAAATCCTCAGGGAGGTCTAGAAACTCAATGATGGCATGATTAACATCAAAGTCAGACCTTTCTACCAAGTCAAATGTTACACGCTGAAAATCAGCCAATGTTGTCTGCAGTGCTAATTGCTTAAATAACTCAATCCTCCGCTCATTAAAGTCACCCAGTTCATTGAGGGTTTGTGTAAATGCAGTTTCTCTATCCTTACCCTGAAATAATAATAATTTCGTGTCATATATGACATTAAAGTCCAATTGATTAGCACTCAGACCTTCAACATCAATTGCCTCTAAATTAATTCCATCTAATCTCAGCCTATTAGCGTTATTTGTTACTTGCATTAAAGCTGAAACGAGTCGCTGATTAGTAAAATAAGAAATTAATGCAGAGCTTGTCATCAAATGCGCGGAGACTAACTCTGGATCAATGCCGGCTAATGCAGTTAGGTACGACTGTCTTGTTTCTTCTAATGAACTAGTAAGCGCCTCAACATCTTTGATAACCTGCTTACAACGTTCATTATCAAAACCCTCTCTATCTAAGAAAACACTCTGTTCAATTAACTTATACTGTAACTTTGCCTTTGCATTAATTAACGCATTATCAATTTGCTTTAAGTGGGCACTCAATAAGGCGGCTAAATTTCGTTTTTCCACTGCACTAGCTCTAGCTTGAGATACTGATTCTTTATATCTCTCATAAGCAGATAGTGTTTTTTCAAATGCAAGGTGTTGCCACTGAAATGTTTTTGGTTGTGATCTCCACCAGCTTTTAAAACCCTCATTTTGTAATAGAAGATAATGTACTGCCTCTTGCCTATATTTCAAATAGGGCGATATTTGTGGCAGAAAACCCACATTTTTAGCAAATCTATCATTAAAAATACCAAGCCAATCTTGAACATCAAATTGGGTTATATCCAATAAAGCTTGCCATTTTCCTACAATAAAATCTCGATTAGTTTCAAGAGTGTTGAAATATTCTCTGGCTTGCTGGCTATATTTATTTTTTTCTCTTGCCGCTGGCGTTTTTTTCCCTAGCCAGAATCTGGGCGCATCGTCTACATTGGGAAAATGGTCAAGATTATGGCCAGTTATAGGAAATTGGCTATGTGGATCTAAAAATGGTGCAGCTTTTACCGCTTGAGTAAAAGGCCATAAACTCATATCGTGATCTATTTTAACCACCATTGTGTGACCATCTACAGTGGCAAATCCCCAGTTGTTAGGGTGTAAATCATTCTCACCTAACCAAAAAGCAATAGCTAACATTTTTGCCAATTGCTGTTTATGTTCAGGACTTAGTTCTACAGATTGATGACGGCTTTCGTAATCCCTAAACGATTCAAAATCCTTAAGCGTTTCTGAAGCAAGTCCATAAACACGACCATCATCATCGACAACCAAATACACATCAGGCACTTGCTTAGCCAATACTTTTTTATACATATCACTATAAACGGCTTCTAATACCGCATGTGATTTATCAGAGTTGCTGTCACCAAACTGCTTAACGTGCAAATCACCTGCCGTTTTAGCCCTACCTCGCCATACATTGTGGGCGGATTTTTGCGGTTTATTTGCAGACTCTATAGGCTCAATTTCACTTAATTTTAGTGTCCGTAATGGCATGTCATTTATTCCTGTATCAATTTAATAATCAACCCATTAACTTTGCTGTGCTAATTGCAACGATTTAAATACCATCGACAATGGCATATTATGAAATACTGCTGCATAACCTCACGGTTACAACTGCCGATTCAATCAGGTTGATGTGTACGTATACGCTTATCACACTGCTGTCTCGTGTCGGTACTCATCCAGCTATGTTGACTGTAAGCAACTTAGCGCGTGAGTAATAATACTCGCCGCACAAAACTTGCAATACTTGGATGCAGCTCCCAATAACGACACCTTTCAGAGTCTTTTGTTTCTGCCACTGTATTGTGCATAATGCCCTCCCTTCTCCTTGCTCGCCTATGGCTACAACTTAAAAATATAATTTACAGCCCACTAGAAAATCCATCCGTAGAAATACGTGTAGAGCACTACCAAGTAACTATTGCCTACCGGTCAGGGAGATCTGGTTTTTTACTAAGCATTCTAAAATCGCTGCATAACTGCAGTAGCGGATAAAGCTTAAGGCGAGAAGCAAAAGATTGTGCACGTGTCATCGAATTTCAGTATTCATCGAGGATGAAAAGCAAAGTCATGCCCTTTTTGCAGGAATCCCGGGCGGAGGTCAGCCAATATTTCAATTTTATTAAGAGATGCAGTTAAGTAGGTTTTTCCGCCATGACCATAAAACTCACTGGTGCCCAATAAAAAGTGCCCTGTTGCGCTGCAGCTTCTACAGCACTCATCAATTCTGGTCTATCTTTCGCTTCTAGCAAATCACGAAGCAGTTGAATAGCCTCAAAAGAAGCATCTATGCGTTTGAAGTCTTTACCAATATACATGATACCTTGATGGTGCTGCACTACAAACCCTATTGCTTGCATCAAAGCATGCAATCGACTGCCAATCGCACCATTGGCAACGCTATCACTATATTGCTGTGCATATTCTCGTGAAAGCTCAATGGGTAATGGAAATAGGCGTGTTAGGGTAAAGTCAGGCTCATTGATAACAAAACGCCCTCCTGGCTTGAGCACACGAAATACCTCAGCAAGCGCTTTTTCTGCTTCAGGAACATGATGAAGAACACGCTCAACTCGAACAGCATCAAAGTAACCATCATCAAAAGGTAAACTGGTCAGATCTCCCGTTTGAAAGCGAATATTGCTCGCATTGTTTTGAGATTTAGCGAACTCAAGCATCACCTCACTAAAATCTATGCCAATAATATTAGTATCAGCCGATACATGTTGTGCGATCTGCCGTGTAGTATCACCCGGACCACAGCCACCATCCAGGATATTATTATAGGTACCTGGTGCTTGTGTAATCCAACCTAACATGCATTGACGAATTTCAATAATACTAGGAAAGAGTTCTGTCATAATACGCATAAGTCGCACCCAATGTTGGGCATCATCAACTTGATCTAAATTGGTAAAGTCTTTGCTGTTTTTACTCATAACTCTTTAGACTAGTAGGCAGTAAACGTTAGCGCATATTTAAATATTAGTCATAACATGTAAGATTATCCAATAGAAATTCACAAACAGCGTTTGCGACCCATTGCCCTCCTGGCACAGGTTCGGTTATTGTCAATCATTTGTAGAAGTCACGACCTGACCTGACAGACGCTTAAATCTATTGTGGCTCAGTGAGGATAAGACTATCCTGCTGAGTCAAATGGTACAAATTAGTGTAGCAGGAATTTTTCAAGTACTTTTGATGCTATTTATACGATCTGTAATGAGTATGTCGAGGATAGTACGTATTGGTACGTGACGAAGACAGATGAGTGAAGATCGTGTAAAGAGCGCAAAAGGACGAAGAAAAATGGCAGGCCACGAGGGAATCGAACCCCCAACCCCTGGTTTTGGAGACCAGTGCTCTACCAATTGAGCTAGTGGCCTAATCAGCCGAGCTGTCTTCTGACAGCTC
>JANQHY010000080.1 GCA_028282395.1 Gammaproteobacteria bacterium | reverse complement strand
TGTTGTAAGCTTCACGATAATTTTTGACAATCCAAAAAGCATAAAGCTTGGCCGCAGCATAGGGGCTTCTCGGGTAAAATGGTGTTGTCTCGGTCTGGGGTGTCTCTTGAACGTTGCCGAAGAGTTCGGATGTGGAGGCTTGATAGAATTTACAGCACTTTTCCATGCCGAGAATTCGGATGGCTTCAAGCAAACGTAACGCCCCTAATGCATCAGAATTTGCTGTATATTCAGGTGTTTCAAAACTTACCTGAACATGACTTTGTGCCGCCAAATTATAAATTTCATCGGGCTGTGTTTTTTGAACTAAACGGATAAGATTGGTTGCATCTGTCACATCGCCATAGTGAAGGAAAAACTCTCCTTTCTGATGATGGGGGTCTTCATAAAGATGGTCAATTCGTTGTGTATTAAAGGATGACGAGCGCCGCTTGATACCATGAACAGTATAGTCTTTCTCAAGTAGTAGCTCTGCTAAATAGGCACCATCTTGCCCTGTAACGCCCGTAATTAATGCCGTCTTTTTTTTAGTCACTCTTATGCTCCAGATACCATTGGTAATACTGTTTCAACCCCTCTTCCAGCCTGATGTTGCTTTTCCACCCAAGTGCCTTGATTTTTGATACGTCAAGCAGCTTTCTCTGGGTGCCATCTGGACGGCTGGTGTCGAATGTAATATCACCTTCAAACCCAACACACTGTTTAACTAAATCAGCAAAACCAGCAATGGAAATATCGATACCTGTTCCTATATTAATGTGCTGCATTTCAGAATAATTTTGTAACAAAAATACACAAGCATCAGCTAAATCATCAACATGTAAAAATTCACGAGAAGGCTTACCGGTTCCCCAAACAACAACATTTTTTGCGTTATCGACTTTTGCTTTATGAAACCGCTGAAGTAAAGCGGCAGGCACATGGCTATTTTCAGGATGAAAATTATCATTTGGGCCATATAAATTAGTCGGCATCGCTGTGATAAAATCGCAACCGTACTGTTTTCTATATGCTTGGCAGAGTTTTATTCCTGCAATTTTGGCAACCGCATACCATTCATTTGTAGGTTCAAGCGGTCCAGTCAAAAGATATTCTTCCTTAATTGGTTGAGGGCACTCCTTTGGATAGATGCAACTTGAGCCCAAAAAGAGCAGTTTCTTCACTGATGAGCGATACGCACCGGTGATAACGTTTTGTTGAATCTGCAAATTCTCAGAAATGAAATCAACAGGGTATGTTTTATTGGCATGAATTCCCCCCACCTTTGCGGCAGCGAGAATAACCACATCAGGATTTACTTTTTGATAAAATTCTTGCACTTGTGAAGAATCATTAAGATTCACATCATCACGTGTTGTGGCAAATATCTGCGTCCCTTCTGTGGACAATCTACGAACAATGGCAGAGCCAACCATTCCATTTGCCCCGGGAACCCAAATTTTCTTGTTTGCTAAGTCAAATCTATCAACCATCTGAATCTTCATTTATATGTGTTTTTTCAGTAGGTTCTCACCTCATCAAGCTTTGTAAATGGCTTGGAGTGGGCCTCGCGCGACAATGGCCATAGCCGTGAACCAACACTACTGGAGATAATCGCGGGTATAATCAACACAAAACTTTCCAGTCTTTCTCAAATTTCCGGACCATTATATACTTGCGAGGTGGAAGAAGCAATACAACTCCTAGGAAAATTAACGCGATAGCTGTCATAATTAAAGCTCGATTCATTCAGTATTATTCTGAACATGGAAGGGTCTTCATGAGATAAGAAGCTAACTGAAAACTCTTCTGTCGGCAATGTGATTTTGTCGCTAGATAACAAATTAATCAATTAGTTATCTAGTATGAAAAATCAATGTATAGCCATAGCATACTGGTTAAAGGGAAGAATCGTGGGGACAGGGATGGAAATGGGAAGACAGCACAACATGATTTCCTATCCCAAAAATTATTTATCGTCTACGTCAAATGCCACAGCAATCCGTAAAGATTATATCGAGTTAAAAGGAAATGATTGCGACAAGAGGGCTGAGTATTCAGTTATTATTGCGTCAGAAGTACTGTTCTAGTTAAGAGAGATTAAAACTGGTGGAGAACGGCCAACTCAATTTTTTTGATAAAATCAGTGCGCCCACTCCTGAAAAGTCAGAATCAGAAACCATGTTCATCCCAGTTCATGATTATAAAAGACAGAAAAAAGCCATGGCAATAAATGTTTTGCGGGGTATTGCCATGGCTTTAAACAGTGCAAAGAAATTTCCTCTCTTTTTAATAATTATTGGCTTGTAGAATCATATTCCGATCTACTTTGTAAGCATCCGGGTTGAAGCAGTTTTTAATGATTGAGCAGCATTTAATATTGCTGAGATCAATTGATTGTTTGATCTGTCCAGCGCGGTATTTTCCCTTTGCTGTTTTTTTTCGCTGCTTAACGCCATTATCGATATTTGTATTTTGTGATGGTTGTAAGCGATTTCTAATAAACATAATTAACCTCCTCTCTATTGTTATCAGTTGTTTGATGACCGTGATGGCATTATAGGAAGGTTAAATTAAGAAATAATTAAGGCGGATATTTCCTCATTAAAAAATCCTTTAATTAATTTTTGTGACGGATTGATGCGGCGTCTTAATGGGGAATAAGATGGCTGAAAGAGGGGAGTTATTCTGGACTTGATGCTATTACTGTTATCTGAGAAACTATAGATCATGAGATTAGATGTTGGACAGTTGGTGTAAACGGCTATGGCAAAAATGATTAACCCTGAGCTATTGAATCTTTTGGTTTGCCCTTATTGTAAAGGCGCCTTGCACTATGATCGTGAAGCAATGCGGCTTATCTGCCGTGGTGATAAAGTCGCATTTCCTATTAGTGATGGTATTCCAATGATGTTGGAGTCAGCTGCTATCACACTAAAGCTAGAGGAGTTGCCAAAGTGAATCTACGTGTTGTGATACCAGCGAGGATGGCCTCTACTCGGCTTCCAGGCAAGCCATTACGTGATATTGGCGGTAAGTCAATGTTACATTATCTATTTGATCGCTTATCACAGGCGAATGTTGACAGTCTGCTGATTGCGACCGACAGTGATGAAATTGTTGCCGCCGCACAAGCTTTTGGCGCAGATGTCTGTTTAACTTCAACACATCATCGTTCTGGTAGCGAGCGTATTGCTGAAGCAGTGATGCAGCGGGGCTATGATGATAATGATATTGTTGTGAATGTTCAGTGTGATGAGCCGCTGCTGCCGGTTGCATTAATTGGTCAGGTTGGCATGGCATTGCAGACACGGCCGGAGGCAGCCATGGCAACGTTGAGCGAGCCACTACAGCCAGGCGATATCTTAACAGACCCTCATCTGGTCAAAGTTGTTAGCGATGCGGAGGGTTATGCACTCTATTTTAGTCGTGCTCCGATCCCATGGTATCGCGACGGTTTTGCTCAATCACCACAGCAAATGCCAGCCGATTTTGTTTATCATCGCCATATTGGACTCTATAGCTACCGTGTTGGCTTTTTAAAGCGCTATTTGGATTTAGCGCCATCACCATTAGAGCAGATTGAAGCGCTAGAGCAGCTGCGCGTACTCTATCATGGCGAAAAAATTCATGTTGTTCCGGCATTAGCGCTGCCTGGACCAGGTGTTGATACCGAAGAGGATTTACAGCGACTTAGGAAATTGATTGCTCAACAGGAAGGAGAGTGAGATGAAATTGACAGAGAGACAGGCGCTATGGCTGCTACTTGCCATTGTCGTTTTTGCGGTAGTGCTCTATTACATGGCGCCGGTAGTAATGCCTTTTGCTATTGGTGTGATTTTAGCCTACATTCTCAATCCACTGATTGATGTGATGGAGCGATGCAAATTGCCACGTACTTTGAGTATTGCTGCAGTTTTCTTGGTAGGGTTAGTGGTCTTGGTTGTGTTATTGCTGTTATTGATTCCAATGTTGGAGAAACAATTCTGGCTATTGGCGATGCACATTCCTGATATTCTTGCTTGGGCACAGAAGCGGTTCCATCTGCAAATTGATCCGGCGGCGATGAAACAGCTACTGTTAGAGCATGTGCAGGCTAGTGGCAATGTTGCCAAACATGTGTGGTTGGCCGTGCTAGGATCGGGAAAAGTATTGGTAGAATTTGCCATTAACTTAGTATTGATACCGATTGTTGCTATCTATTTGATGCGGGATTGGGAGCGGGTGACAGCGGCGTTTAGAGCAGTCTTGCCTTCTCTCTACCGCGAAAAAGTTTTGCAGATGGTGAACGATTGTGGTGAGGTATTATCAGCATTTTTTCGTGGACAGTTACTGGTCATGATTGCATTAGCAATTTTTTATGCGATGGGTTTAATGTTTGCCGGTCTTGAATTTGCGCTAGTTATTGGTATCGCCACCGGTATTTTAACGATTGTTCCTTATCTCGGTATTGCCATTGGTTTTGCGGTGGCACTGATTGATGCATTTGCTAGCTATCATGATTGGCTGCACCTGTTCTATGTCGTGGTAGTATTTGGCATTGGTCATGTGTTGGAGAGTTATGTTCTGCAGCCACTGTTAATTGGTAATCGGATTGGTCTGCATCCGGTCGCCGTTATTTTTGCCGTCATTGCTGGTGGTGTGCTTTTTGGCTTTACCGGGATGTTATTGGCGCTACCGATTGCTGCAGTCATTATGGTATTGTTACGTAGTCTCTATTTTGATTGTGTGAAGGTGGATTGAGTATAATATGAAGCAGAATGCGTTAGGAGTGGGTTTACGCAGTCATGCCACCTTCGATAATTTCTATAATGGTCGTAATGAGCAGGCTGTTGCGCTTCTTAAAGCGTTAATGGAGCCGCAAGGGGAGCCATTTATCTATCTGTGGGGGGCGAAAGAGAGTGGCAAAAGCCATTTACTGCAGGCCTGTTGCCATCTTGTTGGTAGTCAGAATTGGCGCGCGCTTTATCTGCCCATGGCAGAAATTATCAAGCTTGATCCAGTTCTGCTACAGGATCTCGAACAGTGCCAGCTTATCTGTATTGATGACTTGACCTATATTGCTGGTTACCCGGATTGGGAGCAGGCGTTATTTGATCTTTATAATCGCTTGCGTGCAGCAGGGAGTCATTTGGTCGTGAGTGCTGAACAGGCGCCAACACGGATAGCGGTAAAGCTAGCTGACCTACGATCACGCTTAAGTTGGGGGGTCACCTTACAGCTACAGCCGTTATCAGAGTCAGGACGATTGGCAGCATTGACGCTTCATGCGCAAGCACGTGGATTTGATCTGCCACCGAAGGTAGGTAATTTTCTCCTCAACCATTATGATCGCAGCATGGGGGCATTGATGGCAGCATTAGCGCAACTTGATCAGGCATCATTACAGCAGAAGCGCAAATTGACAGTGCCATTTGTCAAACAGACTTTGGCAATTTAGTCTGGCACTGTTATAATGCCGCCATCCATCTGCACCGGAGCATACGAGTGCAGTCGCATCAATAGAGACTGAGGAGAGATTATGACCACTATTACCAATATTATTGCTCGAGAGATTCTTGATTCACGCGGCAACCCCACCGTTGAGGCCGAGGTTGTTGTCGATAATGGCATCAGTGGTCGTGCTGCTGTTCCATCGGGAGCCTCAACAGGCTCACGTGAAGCGCTCGAGCTGCGTGATGGTGATAAACAGCGTTATGGTGGTAAAGGCGTATTAAAAGCTGTTGCCAATATTCATGAACGTATTGCCGCGCAGATTATTGGTATGGAGGTCACCGCACAGCAAGCCATCGATGAGAAGATGATTGCGCTTGATGGCAGTGACAATAAAGCCAATTTGGGTGCCAATGCAATGCTGGCAGTCTCTTTAGCAGCTGCGCAGGCAGCAGCCAAGGTAAAAGGTGAGTCACTCTGTTGTTATTTAGCTAGCGATCAATCTTATACGTTGCCAGTGCCGATGATGAATATTATTAATGGTGGTGCTCACGCTGATAATGAAGTCGATATTCAGGAATTTATGGTATTACCAGTTGGCGCACCGACTTTTTCTGAAGCTTTACGCTATGGCGTAGAGATTTTTCATGCGTTGAAAAGCGTTTTGAAAAGTGAGGGTTTCAGCACTGCGGTAGGGGATGAAGGAGGATTTGCGCCAAATCTTAAGGGCAATCAACATGCACTAGATACCATTATGCAAGCAATTGAGACAGTAGGGTTTACTGCAGGAAAAGAGATCTATCTTGGTGTCGATGTGGCGAGCTCAGAATTTTATCAATCAGGTGAATACTATTTGGCAGCAGAAGATAAGCGCCTCGATAGCAGTGCGTTTGTTGATTATTTGACAAGCTGGGTCGACAATTATCCAATTATTTCAATTGAAGATGGAATGGATGAGAGTGATTGGCAGGGTTGGCATCAATTAACCGAGCGGTTGGGTAAGAAAATTCAGTTGGTTGGTGATGACCTGTTTGTTACCAATACAAAGATCCTAGCGCGAGGCATTGAGGAGCATGTTGCTAATGCTATTTTAATTAAGCTCAATCAAATTGGTACGTTAACGGAAACGTTAGCGGCAATTAATATGGCTCAGCAGGCTGATTATGGCGTTGTTATTTCACATCGTTCTGATGAGACGGAAGATACCACTATTGCTGATTTAGCAGTTGCTACGGCAGCAGGGCAGATTAAAACCGGTTCACTTTGCCGTAGTGATCGTGTGGCAAAATACAATCAGCTTCTACGCTTGGAGGCCGAATTAGGTTCGCAAGCAAACTATGCTGGCAGTGCGGCATTCAAGTTTTTAGCCTAACGTAGTTTGAGTAAACAGTATGTCCGATGAGCCGAAACGACAGAGAGTTGATGGTCAATCATTAGCTGAGTTAATTGATACTAGCGACAATATTGAGAACTTCTCTTTTCGTAATCAGACGTTAACAGGTGAAGAGATCGAGAATCTCAATTTCGATAATTGCGAGTTTGAGCACTGTCGCTTTAATGGTGAGGGCATGCGCAGCCTTACTTTTTCAGACTGTTTTTTTCATGATTGTCGCTTTAACAGTCAACCCTTGCGTGATTGTGAATTTATCAATTGTCGCTTTTACCACTCTGAAAATGATACTACAGTTGATTTCTCCTACTGCGATATTAACATGAGTAAGTTTATCCGTTGCGATTTAACGCGAGTCGATTTTAAACGTGCCTCACTTTATGGTTGTGAAATGAAAACGTGCAAAATGGTTGGTGTGAATTTTGATACCACTACCTTTTCTCATATTGTTTCTAATAAGGTGATTATCAATCAGTTTTCTGCCCATGACTGTAATTTTTCCTATGCACTTTTTAAAAATGTTAATTTAAGCCACTGTGAGCTGATAGAGAGTAATTTCAATTATGCCACTTTCGATAATTGCGACCTTGATCAGGCAAATTTTCAGGGAGCAGCGCTCTCTGCAGCGACATTTAATGTTATTTCTGGTAATGATATTGATATGCGTTATGCGCAGCTTGCCAATATTAACATCTCTGCGGATGCGGTCAAATGTCTGATTATTTCTGATAGCGCCTGCGCGGACTTATTGGTTGCATTGGGTTGTGTAGTGGAATAGACAGTTTATTAGAAGATGTTCTCTATCGCTACCTGATCGTTGTCACGCGATACCTAACTCCATCGTTCCACAGTACTTGCAAGCAGAAAGGGAAAACAATAAAAAGGGGGTTGTATTTTTTTTATCTGTCCCCATGTTTATTAATATGAGGCGAGAGAAAAGTGAGGTGAACGATGCGTTTTGATAAACTAACGAGTAAATTTCAGGAAGCTATTGCTGAGGCGCAGTCTTTAGCGTTGGGAAATGACAATCAATTTATTGAGCCCACCCATCTGATGGCGGCATTAATGAATCAGCAAGGCGGGTCGGTGCGGCCACTTCTGAATGCAGCAAATGTTGAAGTTGAAGGGTTCTCACGCGCCGTTGATGAGGCATTATCACGACTCCCTAAAGTAGAAGGGGTGGGCGGCGAAGTTCATGTCTCTAATAGTTTGAATAGCTTGCTCAATGTTACCGATAAGTTAGCGCAAAAGCATGGCGATCAATATATTGCCAGCGAGTGGTTTGTGATGGCCGTTGTAGAAGGTAAAGATTCATTAACGGATCTATTAAAGAAGTATGGCGGCAAACGTGAAAAAATTGCCCAAGCGATTGAGCAGATGCGTAGCGGTGAGCAGGTAAATGATCAAAATGTTGAAACAACACGTGGTGCATTGGGTAAATATACTATTGATCTAACTGAGCGTGCTGAAGCCGGTAAACTTGATCCAGTGATTGGCCGTGATGATGAAATTCGCCGCGCGATTCAAGTCTTGCAACGACGGACAAAAAATAACCCAGTACTTGTGGGTGAGCCAGGTGTTGGTAAAACAGCAATCGTTGAGGGATTAGCCCAACGTATTATTAATGGTGAAGTGCCTGAAGGGTTAAAAAATCGCCGTGTACTGAGTCTTGATATGGGTTCATTGTTGGCAGGGGCGAAATTTCGTGGTGAATTTGAAGAGCGCTTAAAAGCAGTATTAAAAGAGGTTAGTAAAGAAGAGGGGACAATTATTCTCTTTATTGATGAGTTGCATACAATCGTTGGAGCGGGTAAAGCTGAAGGTGCGATTGATGCAGGGAATATGTTGAAGCCAGCTTTGGCACGCGGAGAGTTGCACTGTATTGGTGCAACAACGCTTGATGAATATCGCCAGTATCTTGAAAAAGATGCGGCATTGGAACGTCGTTTCCAAATGGTTTTAATTGATGAACCGAGTGAAAGTGATGCGATTGCTATTCTACGTGGATTGAAGGAGCGTTATGAGTTGCACCATGGTGTCCACATTACCGATTCGGCAATTGTTGCCGCTGTGCAGCTTTCACAGCGCTATATTACTTCACGACAACTACCGGATAAGGCCATTGATCTGATTGATGAGGCGGCCAGTCGCATTCGTATGGAGATCGACTCTAAGCCGGAGGCAATGGATAAACTTGAGCGTCGCCTTATCCAGCTAAAAATTGAAGCGGAAGCGCTAAAAAAAGAGCAGGATCAGGCATCAAAAAAACGTCTTAGCGATCTGCAGGCGGATATTGACAAGCTTGGTCGTGAGTATAGTGACCTCGAAGAGATCTGGAAAAAAGAGAAAGCGTCACTTCAGGATACACAACAGATTAAAGAGTCATTGGAACAAGCGCGGCTGGAGATGGAGAATGCTAGTCGTCGTGGTGATTTATCGAAGATGTCTGAGTTGCAATATGGCACCATTCCTGAATTAGAAAAGCGTTTGTCGCAAGCAGAAGAGTCAGGCGATGGTGGTGGTGATCCCCATCAACTTCTACGCCACCAGGTGGGTGCCGAAGAGATTGCTGATGTGGTGTCACGTTGGACTGGCATTCCGGTGACAAAACTGCTCGAAGGTGAGCGAGAGAAACTTCTACAGATGGAGGACTTTCTTCATCAGAGAGTCATTGCTCAAGATGAAGCGGTCAACATTGTTGCCAACAGCATTCGACGCTCGCGTGCGGGACTATCTGATCCCAACCGTCCAATTGGTAGCTTTATGTTTCTTGGGCCAACGGGTGTGGGGAAGACCGAGCTGTGTAAGGCCTTAACGGTCTTCCTATTTGATACCGAAGAGGCAATGATTCGTCTCGATATGTCAGAGTATATGGAGAAGCATGCGGTTGCACGTTTAATTGGCGCACCGCCAGGTTATGTCGGCTACGAACAAGGCGGCTATTTGACTGAAGCGGTGCGAAGAAGACCCTATTCATTAATTCTACTTGATGAGATTGAAAAAGCGCATAGGGATGTTTTTAATATCTTGTTGCAAGTGCTTGACGATGGTCGTTTGACGGATGGTCATGGCCGTACAGTTGATTTTAAAAATAGTGTGATTGTTATGACCTCTAATCTTGGCTCTCATCTTATCCAACAGATGAGCGATAAGCCCTATAACGAAATGAAGCAGGCAGTGATGGAAGAGGTGGGTAATCACTTTCGCCCTGAGTTTATTAACCGTCTTGATGATGCGGTTGTATTCCATCCGTTAGGGCGGGAGAATATTAGCGCTATTGCCAAAATTCAGTTGGCAGCCTTAAGTGCGCGACTTGCACAGCAGCATATTGAGTTGGATTTAACCGCAGCAGCATTAGATCATCTGGCTGAGACTGGCTTTGATCCAGTATATGGTGCACGACCACTGAAGCGGATGATTCAGCAGCAATTGGAAAACCCATTAGCGCAATCGCTTCTTGGTGGTGAGTTTATGTCAGGCGATACCATTGAAGTTGATTGTAAGGAGGGTGTTCTGACATTTACTAAAAAGTAGCGTATCTATCCGCAAATCAATTAGTATTTAAATGCCCTCTTCCACAGAAAGTGGGAGGGGGTCTGATTAGAATAGAAAGAGTCGATATATTCTCTTCATCATATTAATTTCAATATTTTCTGAATTTCTTAATGGCCCCAAAGAGAGTAGCGGTGTCAAGTGAGCCGTAAATTCGTCTATCATATAAACACTCCTGTATTGATAATGATCACCTCGCCAAGATCAATCACTAACTAATTCTAAATTTACTATATATTAAATAATATATTACTTTTTATTAATAAAAATATATGGTAGATTTCCTGCAAATTAATTATTTAATATCTTACAAAAATAGGAACGAACGATGTTTAATAAAACACTTGGCTATTTCTTTAATAATATGTTTATAGCAAATGACTCTTCTTGGCATAATAACACCACACCATCGCCAACCCTATCACCTCATGATGAAAACTCAAGCAATGTTGGGCTCTATTTGGGTATTGGCGTACCGCTTCTTGTCTACTTTTCTTTGATTGTTGTTTTCATTGCTTACCATACTAGAGCGGAACAGTCTGATCTAGATAACGATGCGCGCAATAATCGTCGTAGTAACCGCTCATTACAGTATTTGCGTAATCAATCCAATAATTCCGCTAGGCAGCTCATTCGAGCTGGAAATAATGATCACTCAGAGAGCTTTATAAGAAAGTTCATGCCAAGTCGTCATACATGTGAACATTCATCATGGAAAACCGTCGCATTTCTGAGTGGTTATAGTGAGACCTTTTTTGAGACATCGGTCACTTTTCAAGAGTTGCTTAAGGTGGGCAATCCTGTTCCAGCATTTATTTATGCGTTAGCGGCTACGCCGTCATTATGGTATATTAATTGGGCAGAGATTCACCATATGCTTGAGCAAAAAGCAAAGCATGATAATAGTGATAACGCAAGTTCAGTTGGACATTCTGATGTAACATTTGGGCGTGATTCAAACGAGCATAGTTTATGGGCTTCTACGCTTCTTGTTGTTTTTATTGCTGCAGTCGGAGATGGTGCGTTAATAAGTGGTGAAATTCTACGTGCATTTGAAGATATCGATGATAAAACAGCGGGCTATCTTTTACTATCCATTGCTTCGATTGCTATTGCGGTCCAAATGTGTGGTGGGGCTGGACAGGCAATGTTGCATCATCGAAAGCACTCTATTTTTAGAGAAGATGAACTATTTTTTCAGGCTCAGAACTATGCGCAACAGGGTATTAAAAGAAAGCTAGCGCTACATGCAGCACGCGTGGGAGTTAATCTGCTCAATATTATGATGCATACCAGCTATACTTTGCCACTTATTCATAAGTTGTCCGAAATACTCCATGAAGATCATTCAGTGCCGGAGCAGAATGTTTACGTACTGAGTATATTTCTTGGTCTTATCTATTTATTTGATAAAGCTTGTCTGTATGGCGATGATGCTAAGCATGCGTTATATAATGTAAATAAGATGAAGGAGCTTTTCCAAAGGTTAAAAGAATTAGAGTTATCAGGGAATGAGAAAGTCAAAATGTTCGTTGTGCTTTTTTTGACTTTTGCGGGTATATTAATTAGCAGCTCTGCTTCCTATGTTTTAATGAAAGGTTTCTTTGAAGATGTGATGTCTGAAGAGGATTTTTCTAAGGCAGGTACACAAATTCTCTTGCAAACTACTGCCGTTGTCTCGGTAGTAGTGAAAGCTATCCAGATGACCTATAGCCACTTCCTGCGCACAACGCATCTTAGGATAAACAAAGAACCTGATCCAAACAAAAGAATGATCGAAATTATGCATGGAATTATTAACAGACGTCAAGATTTCGATGCGCTAAATCACACGGATAATCAAATCATTCCAATAACAAGTTTCTCTCACCAATATCGTCGGATACTCGTTATGCTGACTGTCTCTATGATACCGTTTATTGATGCCTATGCTGACTTTACCGGTAAAAAAAGTACCAATGATGTTGCTTACGGCCTTGCCGCTTTCATTGCGCTTTTATGGTATATGACAGCGTATAATCCGGCAACCCATAATGTAGATAAGCTATGTTCCAAAGAGTTTTTAAAGAGTTTAATACCATCACGTAGCCATCTCCTGATTGTTTTAGTTGCGGCTGCGCTTGTAGGTTTTTTTGGCGGTTTATTTGATCGCCTGATTCGTGGCGGTATGGATGAGAATCTCTCTGCTCAAGATAAAGATCATATTGCAGAGACGTATTCAGGCCTTTTTACGTCACTGGTGGCAGTTATTTTTACTATTGTCCTTGAAGTTAAAAATAACTATGAGAAACAAAATCATCACAATAGTGAGCAGGATTTGCCG
>JANQHY010000198.1 GCA_028282395.1 Gammaproteobacteria bacterium | reverse complement strand
TAAATTTTACTAACCACAGGGGGTAGGTATTATGTTCTCAACTATTTTAACATCAATAGGGCTCGTTACATTCTCACTGCAAGGCCAACAAACAAATGGTTATCCAATCATTGGTGTACCCGAAGGGGCAATTTTGCCTTACAACGGTATTTCATGTCCAGAAGGCTATATACTACGTTCCGATCTCGCTGGATTCACTATAGTTGGTGCAGGACTCTATAATGGTACAAACAACGTTGGCACCTATGAGTCTCGCTCTTTTCCATTCAATGGTACTGGTGGCACGCTAACTGAACAACTTACCATCGATCAAATGCCAAATCATACTCACACCAATGGAGAATTCAACCAATTATCGAGAATAGTCGGGGACTACACTAATGTTGATTATGATTTAGATCCAGCGCAGCCTGATCTTAAGAATACTGGGTCAATGCTCTATCAAGGAGGGGATCAGGCACATAACAATATGCCACCTCATAAAAACTACAACTATTGTGAAAAAATAACCAATGACAACACAACTGGGTTAGTAGACACAAACTATTTTGACCAGATAATACAACCTATTAATAGCAACTTAACGACACTAGCCGGAGGACTGTATAATGCCAATCAAGATATAGGCAATCATACACAACGAATCAACACCCTTGAGCAGAATAATGATGATATTAACCAACGACTCAATACAGTTGAACAAAATGGCAATGTCACTAATCAACGACTGAATATAATGGAACAAAATAGCAATGCCACTAACCAACGACTCAATTTAGTTGAGCAAAACAGTAATGGCACCAACCACCGACTTAATTCAGTTGAGCAAAATGGCTATGATAATAGCCAGCAAATTAATCTGATTAATCAGAATATAACCAGTATTAGTGAAGAAGTTCATGACCTCAATCAACGGTTAGCAAATATTAGCAATACAGAGATCATTATCACAGATGGAGTGAATGGCACTGCGTTATATACAAAAGAACAAGGTGAAGCTGTTCAAAACCGGGTAGATAATATCAATATCAGTGTCTCTGCTCTGATGTCTATTATCGCGGAACAAGGGGGTTATATTGAAAATCTAGAAACCGAACTCAATAATACCAAAGAAGAGTTAGCTCAGGCCAATCAACGCATCAATGGAATTATTGACCAGCTGGAAAATTCTGGAGCAGATCCCTCCGTTATTGCTGCTTGGACGCTAGCAGCTACTATGACTGCAATTACACTTGCAGTTTGTATAGGCTGTTTATGCAAAATGCAACGTGAAAAAATAGCACAACAGCAACAATATGGTAATCACCATCAAATGCGAGTACAATCGATCTCTTCCTATCATCCGCATCATAAATCAAATAGTATTGCTATTCAGCAATCTCAACAACAAAGCCAGTACAATATGAACGAGAGACGTTCCTCCAATAAAAACTCTATTATAGAAATGAATCAGCGGAATAAATCTAAAATAACATTTGGCGGCGGGAATAATTCAGCTCTCAATGACAATGATATGATAGCAATATCTGAGTTGGAAAATGTAGGACAATGGTCTAATAAGAAATTTTCTAAAAACGATAAGAAAGATGAATTCCTAAATAATATTAGTAGTCATGATGTTGGCATGGATATGGTACAGAATGAGATATTTGACGAGATGAATGATGAAAATCATCCAGTGGGTTTTAATGACGATAAGGAGGGAATAGTCATCTCAAATAAGCTTTCTACGAATTCTAAAGTCTATAATACCCCTAACAATCCCTCTATATTCGGCAGCCAAAATCAAATGAATCAGTTTATCGATGACAACGAGCTAATTAATGAGATTAATGATGAGATCATCATTAATGATGATGATCTCCATACTGCTGGTAATGATAATATTGTCATGCCAGAAAATTTATCTATAGATATGGATGATGAAACCCTGCAGCTTCAAAATCAAATTACTCCGCAGTAAAGTAATCCTGTTATTAGATGTGATGGCGCTTTAAAATAGCGCTATCACATGTTAATTGGCACTACGCTGACGCCATACTTTGACAACATCTTTAATTTTCCTAATAGCAGAAATGATATTAGCAAGATGTACACGATTATGAACAGAGATCATCAAATTGGCAATACTATAATCAGGGTCTTTCTTTTCAACACTGATATCAATAATATCCCCTTCCGCACTAGCAATTGCTGAAGCTAATCTCGCTAAAGCACCGCGACAATCTTGAATCTCAACCCTAAGATTAACACGAAACTGCCCTTCAACCTCATCTTCCCAACACAGCTGAATATACTTTTCAGGGGCACCACCCGCAGCAGCAAGGCTACGACAATTAGAGTGGTGCACAACTAAGCCATGGCCTGCCGATAACACCCCAATAATAGGATCCCCAGGAATCGGATAGCAGCAGGTAGCAAAGTTTAGTACCATCCCCTCTGTACCGGTAATCGACAGCGGTGCCGATAGACTTTTCTGGCTACTCGGGTGCTTAAGGTGCATCTGATTCTCTAAGCGGCGAATAATTAAGGGCGCCATTTGATTGCCTAAACCAATCTGTTCAAGCAGATCATCCAGTGACTTAAGGTTCAACTGCTCAATCAATTGATTACCAACCTCATCATTCAACTCTTTCTGTACTAATGCACTCTCCTGTAACGCTTTCTCTAATAAATAACGTCCCAGCGTAATGGATTGTGAACGCTTCTGCGTTTTGAGAAAGTGACGAATACCACTACGTGCTCGACCCGTAATAACAAACCCTAACCAGTTGGGGTTTGCCCTGGCACCTGGCGCAGTAATAATCTCAATCGTCTGGCCACTACGTAATACCGTACTTAGTGGCGCCAAGCGGCGATTTATTTTAGCAGCGATACAGCCATTACCTACTTCTGTATGAACGGCATAGGCGAAATCAACGACAGTTGACCCTTTAGGCAATTTCACAATGTCGCCTTGTGGGGTGAAAACATATAATTCGTCGGGGAAAAGATCTACTTTAACATTCTCAATAAACTCTAGTGAACTGCCAGTGCTCTGTTGAATTTGCAATACCTCTTCAATCCATTCGCGTGCACGCAGATGATTATCATGTGACCCACGCTTGCGTGATTTATATAACCAGTGCGATGCAATACCACTATTAGCAATCTGATCCATATCGACGGTACGAATCTGAATCTCCACCGGCACGCCATACGGACCAAAAAGTGTTGTATGTAAAGATTGATAACCATTCGATTTGGGGATAGCAATAAAATCTTTGAAGCGTTCTGGTACCGGTTTATAAAGATTATGAATAATACCCAACACTCGGTAACAGAGGTCAACATTTTCAACGACAATTCTAAACGCATACACATCCATAATTTCAGAGAAACGATGGCGCTTACGCCGCATTTTACAATAGATACTATAGAGATGTTTTTCACGCCCAACTAATTTGATATAAGGCGCTTTCGCTTTTTTTAGCCGTAATTTCAGCGCCTTTTCAATCACCGCCAAAATCTCCTTACGGTTACCACGCGCTCGTTTGATCGACTCTTCCAATACACGATAACGTTCAGGATAGAGTGTCGAAAAACCGAGATTTTCAAACTCAATCATGAACGCATACATACCCAAACGGTTGGCAATAGGCGCATAAATCTCTAGCGTCTCACGCGCAATACGGCGCTGCTTACGTGTCTTTAAATGCGTAAGTGTACGCATGTTATGTAAACGATCAGAGAGTTTAATCAAAATGACACGAATATCCTTAGTCATCGCCAACATCATCTTACGAAAGTTTTCGGCTTGTGCCTCAGCATAACTCTCAAACTCAATTTGCGTTAATTTAGTGACGCCATCAACTAATTCAGCCACCTCACGGCCAAAACGCTTACGCAGGGTCTCTTTTTCAACATCGGTATCTTCAATCACATCGTGTAACAGTGCCGCCATAATCGTGGCGCTATCTAGATGCATAGAGGCAAGAATTTTAGCTGTTGCAACGGGATGAGTAATATACGGCTGTCCCGAAGAGCGCTTCTGCTCTGAATGCGCGTCTTCAGCAAATAGATACGCCTGATAGATCTTTTCAACCTGCCGCTTGGAAAGATATTTATTTAAATCTCTTTGTAATGGTGTAAAATATGACACCCACTCTCCCTCTTTGTATAAATCGTAATATTACATATATTATATAGTCTCTATTAATCAGTATAATGGCCACGCAGCCATTACGCTACTCGATTAGCAGATATAAAACGATTTATCGTTTGTCGTGATAAGCCAGTGGTCATCCTGAACGGAGAACCTTTTTCATTGCTTAGATAATTGAATAATAAGCAATTAAAGCAGTCCGGGCTATCAGATATGACAGCAGCTGCTATTCTTCTTCTCCTTTTTCTTCTTCGCTGGCATCTCCTTCTGCCTTATTAGGATGATCTTCACCATCACCAATTGTCTGTTCAGCAGTAGCAGAAGCGCTATCTGCTACATTGTTTTCATCGCTCTCTGCACTGCTGGCCTCTAGGGTCTGGGTCTCTTCTTCGCCCTCAACTGCCATTATGGCAGGAGCAGCAGCCTTGTTCTTAACATTAACATTGTCTTCAAGATGGAGGCCATCGGCAATCTCGCGCAATGCCACGACTGTTGCCTGATCGTTATCCCATGGTACTAGGGGATCACCGCCACGGATAATCTCTCTGGCGCGCTTTGACGCCTGTAAAATCAGTTCAAAACGGTTATCTACGTGC
>JANQHY010000057.1 GCA_028282395.1 Gammaproteobacteria bacterium | reverse complement strand
TTCCCAAGTGTCTACTAATTTATAACATAGTAGACAGCCAAAAATAACCATTTTACACTGTCTAAAAAGTCGTTTTTACGCCATTAATAGACACCAGTGTCTATTAATCGATTAAGGAGACAGTTTTTATGAGACTTTTTGGTTATGCGCGTGTATCGACCAGCCAGCAGTCGTTTGAACTTCAAATTAAGGCACTCAAAATAGCAGGTGTGCATGCTCATAGAATTTTCACTGACAAGCTTTCTGGTAGTGAAGCCGAACGTGATGGGCTCAGACTCTTGCAGCTCAAAGTAGAAGAAGGCGATGTCATTTTAGTGACAAAGCTTGATCGGCTGGGACGTGATACCGCCGATATGATCAAATTAATTAAGGCCTTTGACGATATGGGCGTAGCAATTCGCTTTTTGGATGATGGCATTAGCACAGAAGGCACCATGGGTAAGATGGTCGTTACCATTCTATCAGCAGTTGCACAAGCTGAGCGACAAAGAATACTGGAACGTACTAATGAGGGGCGCATAGAGGCCAAAACTAAAGAAGTTAAATTCGGAAGAAAGCCCATAGTTGATAAAAACAAAGTCCGCACCCTGTACTCGCAAGGAGTTGGCGCTACCAATATCGCCAAACAATTGAATATTGGACGGTCAACAGTATATAAAGTGCTGGGGAATTCATAAAGAAATACTGTCTCGGTATCGCCCTATTCTTGATAAAATCACAATATTTTATTTAATATTTAGAGTCAGTATCAATTTGCTTTGACGTTTTGCTTCCCAGCTAAAAATCCGTTAAAGTGCCGCAACGTATATTAAGCTTTTATCTTCAACAATCTTTATGGCCGCATGCAGCAGTAAATTCACAGAAAAACACAAAAACATCCTGCGTTCAGCTTTAAAAAAGTATGGTACACAAAATAGCATTTCAACGCTGATTGAGCTTGAAGGTCTTGTGGTAGGAATGTTATCACGACCTTCTAATGTAGGGTTAAGCGAAGAATTTGAACTGATTTGGGGAGTAGATGACGAAGATCAGCCATCCTGGGATGATCAAAAAGAAGTAGAGGGATTTATCGAAAGTCTGTTTACGCTCCATAACTGTAATAATGATAGAATTAGAGGTATGCGATACAAGCCCAAAATTTTAGACAGTAAAGATTATTACAAACTCTGGTGTCGTGGATTTATCAAAGGGCTAGGCCCCCAATATTTGGAACAGCCATTGGAAGAAGCTCTCGGATATGCTGCTCTGATAATCATGGTGCTAGCAGAAAGTCACTCTATTGACACTCCTATGTTAAGTGCAGATCAAGATTTCCAAGAATTTTTGACTGATGCAAAAAAGATCAGCATAGTAAAGTTTGGTAATGTCATTCAGCTTTTTTATAAATACTATAATAAGGGTCCTTCGAACTTACCTGAGGCTCATGCCAAAACGCCAAAGCGCAACGACCCCTGTCCATGTGGAAGCGGAAAGAAGTTTAAACACTGTTGTTTGCATTAAAAATATTACGTGAATTTTAACTGCAGATTAGCTTGTTTAGTAACCTAAACGATTGTTTGTGAGACTCTCAAAAAGTTGTTTTCACCCTCCTCCCATAAAAGGCAGCCTAAATCATTCTAATCCCTGATAAAATAACATGTTTAGAGAAAACAAGGCTAATGTATCTGCAACAGCAGATGCGTATGTTAATAAGTATATCATACTAAGTATTATAAACATCTGCTTCATTTGATTAATTGACTTTTGATTATTGCTGCTAATCACGATACAGTATTGGCTCGGTTACAAGTCAAAATGATATCGCAATGAAAAAGTGTATTACCATCGCATTACTTGGTTTATTGCCAGTTATCTGTTTTGCTAGCAATCATAATGTATACGCTAAGCCAGATACTAATAGTCCTGTAATAGCCACAATTAATGAGCACAGCCATATTATCCCTATTTATCAACAAGGTAATTGGGTTGAGATTGGTTCTCAACAAACAGGGCAAGTTGGTTGGATTAATACTCAGGAAGTTCAGCATAATGAGCCGGCTATACAGCAGGCTGAGCTTGGTAAAATTAAAGCGCAAAGGCAACAGTTGTTAGAAGCCAAGGAACGCTTTCAGGCTTCATACAATGAGGCTATGAGGCAACTTGATCAAAAACAAGAGGATATGATGCAAACAATGCAAGAAAATGCTGTGCCCGCACAGTTAATTTTACCTGTTGCGCATATTAGCCAACATGAAAGTCATCATTATGCCATGCATAGTAAATCTGTCACATTAAAATGTCATGGCGATAAGGGTGTTCAAACTATAACAGAATCATGGACTGATAAAAACGGACATGAGCACACCAAGCACTACAGCCAGAAAATTGATTGCTCACAGGATGACTAATGCAAGATCAAAAGAAAGTTATCGTCTCACAGACTAAACCTCTTTTTTGGCCTGTCGTGTGGCTAATCCTATTTTGGCCTGTGGGTTTACTATGGCTGATATTTAGGTTAGAGCATAACTTTAAAATCGAACGGAATTACGCCCCAATAGTGCTGTTAATTGGCGCTGTTGTTTTCTATATTGTGTATGCTGGGACTCATCACGATTGGACACTGTCGCCAATAGGCTGGCTATCTGGCACAGGTGATAAAACAAATCACTACTATGATTTTGCTACACAGGGAAATGATTTACTGTGGCTCAATGGATAATACAAAAAACCAATAGTGCAAAGTTCCCTTACCGCATTCAAATTATAGAAGGTAAAGAGGTTATTTTATCATTATACAGTCAAGATACCTGGCCAGGACAAAAGGGAAATATTTTCTGCTTACGGGAAAGAGTAGATAGCGAAATATCGGTTGATGCCGTGCCTATAGAGACAGTTGCCGTGCTTTCTATGAAAAGACTGGGTAAAAAGCTATCAATTATATTAGATCGCCCCATGAAAAAGCTCTGCGATTTTCTTTTTCTGGAAAAACAATACAAAAGCCAACCTGGCAGCTATGAGCAGATATTTTTTCGCACACAGCAAGCTGTGCGACAGCATAAATCAAAAGGCAACCTCAACTACCGGCATACGGGTGACAAGCTTAATGTTGTGATTGATTCTAATGAGCGTTACCCCTGGTCCTTTCCTGATCAGAATATCACTAAAGAAAAACTATTTACTGGTGATTACGCGCTAATGAATGATCACAATATTGTGGCCGTTGTGGAGCGTAAAACATTTGATAACATGAGAGCAGAGCTTGGTAAAATACAAGTGATGCATCAGAGGCTGCATGAATTGGCACTGTATCCACATGCGGCACTAATCATTGAATCTCAATATAACGATTTCCTTGACCCTTCTAGAGTTAAACCCTATTCGGCTGCATATGCCTCCAAGGTGATTGCTGAGATTACTGCTGCCCACCCTACTTTGCCGGTTATTTTTGCCGGTAATCGCAAAGACGCGAATTAATGGTGCATGGGATTTTTTGAGAGCATTGCTGGAAAGCTTGAAGATAAAACGACGCAGCCAATGGCAAAAACCACAGCAAAATCTAAAACCACCAATCACAATAGCCCTATTTGGTCAAAAATGATTTATCTTATTGAACATGAATTACCAAACCCCTTTACATTTGCCCAATTAAATCAAAAGATGCCAGAATTCTCCCAAAGCCAAATACGAACCCATCTTAATAAGTTAAAAGGTCACAATATTGTCAATGCTCAAAAAGGTGGTCGACAGGTACAATGGTTTAAAAATGAGAAACAATGAATTGCTTGGTCGGCATAGCTCGGCCGATAGAGCAACTGATTCGTAATCAGTAGCCCCCTATTCGGTTCAAGGTGCTGAAACCAATATTAACGCCTAGTTCTTATCTAGACTGACTCTGCATGGGGTAATGAGATTTTGATTATGATATGGTATTTTCAGATGCTATGGATCACATTTTTATTCGCCTACCTCAATCAAAAATGCCCTTTCTGTCAAGGTACCGTTTTCTAATAATTTATATAGAAAGCTTAAAATAGGCTTTTTTTAAACTTACCCCTTGAAAAACCAAACTTTAACTACTACTATCTGATTAATGGTATTAAGTATGGTAAAAAGTGATGAGTGAGCCACTTACACACTATGGGACCAAAGATGCAAGTAATCTTATGTACGGTTTTCATGAAGTGGGCAATACGAAACTTAAAGAATTGTTAGATATATACTCGGCTCCTGAAGACAGGAAAACCCTTAGAACATGGAAAATGAAGGAAGCTTGTGAGCTTATTGGTCGATCTGAGGCATATATTCGAAAATTAGAAGCATCAGATCCGAAATACAAAGCATCTATTGAGGGTAATGCTCGGTATTACACATTAGATTTAATTAACAGTATTCGAGATAAAGCTGGAACTAGGTACAAACGCCCTGCTGGCTCTAACCCTATAATATTAGCTGTATCAAATTTCAAAGGCGGTGTTGCTAAGTCAACTACTGCCTTACACTTAGCTCAAAAAGCGGCTATTGAAGGATTTAGAGTTCTGTGTGTAGACTTAGACCCACAAGCAACCCTTACATTAGGGTTTGGATATATCCCTGATATTCATTTAGAGGCAAAAGATACTATTAAAAATTCTCTATCAGAATCACCTGATTTTATAAATATGTCTATTCAACAAACATATTTTGATGGGATTGACATCATCCCCGGTAATTTATCAATATCAGAACTAGATATCCTTCTAACAAACCCTAATCAAAATGAGACCTTGCTGGAAAATATGGGTATGCCTGATATTCGCTTGAAAAAAGCCTTATCCCTAGTACAAGATAACTATGATATTATAGTTCTTGATTGCGGGCCTAATTTAGGCATGCTGACAATCAATGCTGTAACTGCAGCAAATGCTTTACTTGTTCCTATCCCCCCAATGATGTCTGACTTTGGTTCTTTTGTAACTTTTACTGGAACTCTGGGGGCTTTATTTGAAAGTATGGGTAAAAATTTTGAGTTTTTCCGTGTTGTATTAACAAAACACCCAGAATCTAAAGAAGCTAAAAATATAGAATTTCTTATGCGTGAAAGCTTTGGCAATTATATGCTATTAAATCATTGTGTAATGTCTGTAGAGGTTGAAAAAGCATCTGCTACTTTTGGCTCTGTCTATGAAATGCCTAAAACATCATCTAAACCATATAAAAGAGCAATAGAGTCTCTTGATAGTGTTTTTGATGAAATTTTAGATGCTTTTAAAAGCATTTGGTTCGAACAGAGCAATGAAATGGAGACAGAAAATGACAGCGATGCCTAAAAGACCAAAAAATCTTAGTGGAGCCCTCGTGGCCCTTGAGGAAATGAGGAAAAAAACAGGGTCTACTAGCACAACTGTTGATGATGTTGCTGAATCACTCGCTGCTCAAAAGCAAAGTGGAACTAATTCTAATCTCTCTACACATCAAAACAAGGAAGAAATTGCTCGAATCAATCCAAATAAAATTATTAGGTGGAAATATAAAGATAGGCCCGAAAATGAACTAGGCGATATAACACATTTAGCCGAAGAGTTTAAAACTATCGGCCAGCAACAGCCATGCGTTGTTCGACCTTTAGTAAAGAATCAAGAAAAATATGAATTAATTATAGGAGAGAGGCGCTGGAAAGCTGCCATTCAGGCAAATGTAGATCTCTTTGTCATTATAAGAAATCAATCAGATAATGAGGCAGCATTATCACAAATAGCAGAAAATGATGATAGAGAAGATATTTCTGATTATGCTAAAGGAATGAGTTATAACGAATTGATCAATGATGGAATCATCACCCAAAAAGATTTAATTGATAAATTAGGGAAAAGCAAACAATATGTTTCCAGGTTACTATCGTTTAGTAAAATTTCTTTCGAGATTATTGATGCAATTGGAGATATGTCAAAAGTTTCAGCTAAAACAGCAGAAACTATTAAACAGCTATCTAATAAAGGCCAATCCTATATTGATGCTATAATAGAGCTCGCTCCATCTATATCAAAAGGCTCAATCGGGCATAGCAAATTAACTCAAAAAGTTAATTTGAAGATAAACAATATTCAGAAAAATCATGCGGAAAAAAATAAGAAAGTTTTAAGCTCTGACGGAAGACATGTTTTCACTTGGAGGCAGGATAACAATTTATTACCATCGATCCACTTCCCTAAAGGAATTATAGACCTAATCAGGTCTGATGAAATAGATATAGATCATCTAACTCAACGTTTTAAAGAGGTTCTTGAAGATGAATTATTGAAACTTAAAAAATAAGTCCCCCCAGGGGGACTAAAAAAGCCCCAGCGGCAACTGAGGCTATTAAGGCAACCAACAGACTAATCTATTAGAAACCCTTAGAGCACTTCTAATTTTAGTTTAAAGGTCGCCTAAAAGCAAGCTTTTAGGAGATTATTATGACTATATCCCATGCATCTTCTATTGAGTTGCGTCTTATTCACTTTGAAAAGCTTGACGCGCTCAATAAACAGGCCGATAGCATAGAGGCAAATTTGTTGCCCTCTAATATCAGGCTTTACCTGAAAGGCTCACAGATAACCAAGCATGAGCCTAACACCCTCACCCATCTTGGAGACGGGTATGCCTGATAACCATGCCAACCCTGTCATCCAGGATTTCATTGATTCTCTGGGGCATAAGGCGCAGTGTACTGATAACATTAAAGAAGGCGTGAGACTTCTACCTAAAAGCTATGCTGTGC
>JANQHY010000188.1 GCA_028282395.1 Gammaproteobacteria bacterium | reverse complement strand
AATTACCATTTTGCGTAGGGCTTTGCGTATTAGGCTATAGATATAAATACTATTATGTGCCGTAAGCATGTAAATGCTATCAGAAAAACACATGACACTACGTACAATAACATTATTTTCAGGAAGTTTCGGACTTACCTGTTCCCATACTGTTGCATTAGGCGAAATACGATAAATAGAACCATCGCCTAATACGAGATAAATATACCCATACTTACTAAACATTTTTTTTGTTAAAAACGTAGGGTATTGTCTACCATGGGCCTTACTGGAAGGTAATCCAGTATTAAACGGTTGCCAGCTTTTTCCATCATCATTGCTTTTCAAAACCCCCTGATTTGGAAACATAGGATAACTAGCAGAGATATAATATGTGTTTCCAACTGAAAGTAGCTTCGGCGTTCCCCTAAATTGAACATGAATCATTTTCCAAGGTAAATAACCATTGGCAAGTTGATAAACAATTCCAGACTTTAACGTCTTAACAAATATAGAATTACCATTTCTAAAAATGTTTTCAACGTCTTTCCTGTTTTGAGGTAATGGCACTATTATCCAATGATGTCCATAGTCTTGGCTTTTTAAAACCCCGATACCATTAATCGCCGTGTATAGTATGCCATGAAAATCTATCAATGTTTTAATACTAAGCGCATTCAATCCGTTATTAATAGGATACCAATTACTATTCGGACCATTAGCCAAGACCATACTTCTCCCCATACCAGAATGTATGTTCTGCTCCATTTCAGCATAGATATTTCCATCAGAATCATGAGTCAATGCAAGAATATGAGCATGATTGGGTAATTGACCATTCATTGCAGTCAGCATATCTGTGCCACGACTTTCAAGTGATTGATCGATATACACACCATTGTTCTTCGTTCCAACGTATAAAATTGGCCTTAAGTAAAGTAAATTTGATATATCGGCTTCTCGATATCTAGATATTTTACTTGGTAGCGGTTTCCACGAATTATTAAAATTATGTTTTTGAATTATACTGCCCCAGGATGGAACAAAAAATACAGTCGCGAAATAGCAGATAAAGACAAATTTAATTAAAAAATTAATTACATTTTGAGTTTTCATGAACATGAGTGCTTCTCCTTTTATAGGATAGTGTGCTTACAGTTTTATTTAAACCCTAATTGATATACCTTTTTTATAAGATTTTTCATTGCCAATAGTACTGGATTATAATTTCAAAAGCATAGTGTGTACTGCCTCATAAAGATCGTGTAAAGAGCGCAAAAGGACGAATGTCCTTAGCGACACATAGGTAACACTTCATTTCGAACTGAGATTGTATTAATGCCCTGTTCGCGTGCAGTGGGTGAGTTGATCTCGTTTTGTTTGTAAAATCCTGAGAAGAAATGTCTAAAGGAGTCACCACCAATAATGAAAACTCGTGCGGCTATTGCGTATGAAGCGGGCAAACCGCTTGTCATTGAAACAGTTGATTTAGAAGAGCCAAAATGTGGGGAGGTATTAATTGAGAATATGGCAACGGGTGTTTGCCATACAGATGCATTTACCTTGTCAGGTAATGATCCAGAAGGTGCTTTCCCAGCAATTTTAGGACATGAAGGTGCTGGCATTGTTCGTGAAGTTGGCAAAGGGGTAACTTCGGTTGCAGTAGGTGATCATGTTATTCCTCTGTATACCCCAGAATGTCGGGAATGTGATTTTTGTCTCAATCCAAAAACCAACTTATGTCAGTCTATTCGGACAACCCAAGGGCAAGGCTTAATGCCTGATGGAACGAGTCGCTTTTCAATTGATGGCACTCCAATTCTACATTACATGGGCTGCTCAACTTTCTCACATTTCACAGTGGTTCCAGAAATTGCACTGGCAAAGATCCGCAAGGATGCACCTTTTGATAAAGTTTGTTACATTGGCTGTGGTGTCACCACAGGTGTTGGTGCTGTGGTATTTGATGCGAAGGTTGAGCCTGGCTCAACTGTTGCAGTTTTTGGTTTGGGTGGCATTGGTCTTAATGTGATTCAAGGTGCGCGCATGGTGGGTGCAGCAAGAATTATTGGTATTGACCTCAATCCCATGAAGGTCGACATTGCGACCCGTTTTGGAATGACCGACTTTATTAACCCTAATGAAGTGACTAATGTTGTGGAAGCCATCTGTGACCTTACTGAAGGTGGTGTCGATTATTCTTTCGAGTGTATTGGTAATGTTGAGGTTATGCGCCAGGCGCTAGAATGTTGTCATAAAGGTTGGGGAGAAAGTATTATTATTGGCGTTGCCGGTGCCGGTCAAGAAATTGCAACACGCCCTTTTCAGTTGGTTACCGGACGCGTATGGCGTGGATCAGCTTTTGGTGGTGCACGCGGGCGAACAGACGTTCCTAAAATTGTGGATTGGTATATGGAGGGGAAAATCAATATTGACAACCTAATTACCCATACTATGCCTTTGGAAGAGATCAATACGGCTTTTGACCTGATGCATACAGGTACATCTATCCGCAGTGTTGTGTTGTATTAAAGAGAGATGCATTGCATGCAAGAGATTGAGAAACACTTATGTTTTGGGGGAACCTTGTCGTTATACGAGCATAACAGCGATGTATTGGGCTGTGTGATGAAATTTTCTCTATTTATGCCACCACAAGCGCAATATAGGGCTGTTCCTTTTGTTACTTATCTCTCTGGACTCACCTGTACACATGAAAACTTTACTACTAAAGCTGGAGCTTATAAATTTGCTGCACACCAAGGTCTGGCGATTGTTGCCCCAGATACATCCCCACGTGGCAGTCATGTACCTGATGATGAACATTATGACTTCGGTCAAGGGGCAGGATTTTATCTTAATGCAACGCAAGAACCGTGGTCAAAACATTATCACATGGAAAGCTACATCATAGATGAATTAAATGTTTTAGTGTGTGATCACTATGCGCTCGTAAGGGAAAGACAAGGTATTTTGGGACATTCTATGGGGGGCCATGGTGCCTTAACACTGGGGCTTAAGTATCCGGATCTTTTTACGTCGATATCGGCCTTTGCTCCTATTGTAGCACCATCAAAAGTGCCGTGGGGGCAAAAAGCATTTATGAGGTATTTGGGGGATGATAAGGACAAATGGAAACAATATGATGCCTGTGCGCTGATGTTAGCAGCAGGTAATCGCTCATCATATCCGCATATTTTAATCGACCAGGGCGGCGCAGATGATTTTTTAGAAACACAGCTCAAACCGCATTTGTTTGCTGATGCATGTGCTCAGGTAGGACAATCATTAACGTTGCGAATGCATGGTGGCTATGATCATAGTTATTATTTTATCCAAACCTACATTGAGCAACATATCAATCATCATACAGTGATACTAAAAAGTTAAAACGTATTATTACTGATAGCATAAGGTGATTATGCCACTAGAACTTCAATCTATCCTCAACTAAAATGCTCTAACAATGAAAAAACTACTAGGTGCCTTGATCAGTAACAAGTGATTAACCGGAATCACGTAATCTACAAGCCGATTGTGCAGTAGCAAGGATTGTTTTATTAGATACATAGCAAGGAGGAGATATGTATAATCAAGTAGGAAATGGAACAAGGCCTTTTGAGGAGCCTTCTTGCCTTGAGCTTTTCGAAAATGTGATTTCGCATCTTATATCAAATACTCAGTTTAGTTTCAATTTTGCCCAAAAGGCTGCGCTTGAGTACAGGACTGTAATTTATGCAGGGATCAAGGACGACAAAAAGCTTCAAGATCAATGGAGGAAAGCAAATGATAAAGCCCGACTTAAGGTTGGTGGCACAGAGACCTTGCATTCCATTAGACAATTTTTAAATAAACGGTGGCTTGGTCGTCGAACTTTTCTGGATGATTTAGAGACAGACACTATTATCACAAATCAAGTTATATAAAATACGAGAGGCTGTTAGTCAATATAAAAGTAATTTGGAGCAAGAAGTTGAAGCTGGCAATGCTGAGGATACTACTGATAGCCAAGCAGATAAATTAAGTGTGTGTTCAGACTCCACGTCAGGTGATAACGGTAAACACTTATATTTAGACAATGACACAATACCAAGCCCTGAGTTATCTAGCTCCAATGATTTACTTTTAGAAGCAGATCAAACCACTCTCATAAGTACTGAACCAACATCAAGCACACCATTTTCTGATACTAATGGTGATATGGGTTCTGCAGATGGTTTTAGTGAGCAATTTAGCTTTAGTGACCCAGGCTCCAACAATGCTTCTAGTGATGAAAGCCCTTCTGTTGAATCAAATGAACATGAGACTTCACAAGAGTCTGACAGAAAAAAAATAGTCTCTGAAGATAAGCAAAAATCTTTAGAAGGCGTGATTAGCGCCATAGATGATTATCTAGAATATAGTAAAGAACATTGCAGGTTTTCAATAATACACCGTCATGGTACCACTGGTATTAAACGAGCTGAGAACCTTAAGGTGGAGCTAAAAAATTTAATAGATAAAGATAATGCCGATAAAGAAGACTTAATACAAAAGATAAAACAACATATAGAATCAAGTGGAGGTAACAATCATCCCCACTCACTAAAGACTTACTTAAGTAATTATCTAAAGCAATTAAGTAATTCGGGTTTTGCATTGACCTTCTATCCAGATATCCAGGCATCTCAGAAGCAAACGGGTTTATCTTTAGATGGTAATTCTCCATGTAGGGTTCCTCACTAATTCTGCTATCATTCATGTTCGTAAGGCGCTAAGCGCATGAGTGTCAGTTTAGTAATGTTGATACTCGTATCTAGCAACACATCCGTATATGATTTTCTCAGTAAGGCTTGTAACAACAGGCGGGTGTTTTATGTTAGCGCAATATATAGAATTCTTGAGAGAGCAAGCATTAAATTTAAATGCTTTTTATGCCTCGATTGGAAGGACACAAGAGCTATCTTGGTATACAGATGGCCTAACTATGCGCCTTAATATATGGGGCAGTGACCTACTCCCTGAGATTATGCCGTACGAGCGTTTAAGTAGGGACAACGATCATAGCTTAACCGGCCATGCAGCATGGATTGATGCGATGCATCACAATGATATTGGGTTCGCCAGACACATCATTAATGAACTTGACTCTTTCAAGTTTTTTCTAAATCAAAATAAATATCATCCTATTATTGCGGCATGGGTTTTGAAAAAGCATGGTCTTGGTAATAAAGCAAATACTGATATTATTTTTACCCAACCTGATGTTGCTGCTGCTTCTATTCTTCTTGATTCTGCAAGTATTGACATAAAGACAAATTGGCAGACGATCAAATCCGATCGGCTTCTATGCCAATCTTTGTTGGCACTGAATAAATATGGTATTAACTTCAGCTCCGATTGGGATAATTTAAAACATAATAAAGAATTACAGCAAGCCATAATGGCACTGAAATTTTATAATTTGGATCTAGGAAAATACTGGCCTATTTTAAAAAGCAATCACTGGTTAGCCCAAGAAATTACAAGATCACATGTTGAAATGCTACGCATCCCCCTATCAAACAGTCAAAGTATAATAATATTCAGTAAAAGCTGTGCAAAGCTGCAAGGTGAGTTGATTTCTGATTTATGTTTAAAGGCTTATAAAGCTGATAGAAAAAAGAAGCCGCTTCACTACAGGGAAACGTATTCTTATCAACAATTGTTAGAATTAACTGAGATGATTCAAACAATAAACTCAACAACAAAATCGAAACAAGATAAATTTGCGGCTATAGATAGATATGAAGCTTGTGCAAAGAAAAAATCATCAGGATGGAGTAGATTTGGCAAACTTATGGCAACCGTTATCTGCGCCGGGATAGGTTTTGTTCTTGGGGCTAGCGTGGGAGCTATTGCCGGAGGCGCACTAGGCTCACTTATGAGTCCAGGGATTGGAAGTATTACCGGGGCAATTATTGGAGCTATTGCTGCAGGATCTAAAGGTGTTGTTATCGGAGGGTCAGTAGGAGGAATACTCGCAGGGGGACTAGGTGCATTTAGTTTTTTTAGCTCTTCACAAGAAGAAAAAACGTCTAGACATCTTGCGCGACAGGGAAGAAAAATGATCAGTCACATTCCTTAATGACAATTTGTATACTTCATCAGACCTCGTGGGACCTTAAGCCCCCTACTCAATCTGAGGCAGATAATCCTTTTCGGACAGCCTCTTATTTTATGGCTGTATTAGCAATATCATTAAGACACAACTAAAATTTTAGGCTATGTTTGCTAATCGTTAGTGCTTATGTCCAGTATCCTTCACCACCCGTTGTTGATTTTGTTTATTACCATTAGTTTGGGCTATTTAGTTGGGAAATTGCGTTACAAAACATTTGTGTTGGGCGGTATTTCCGGTTCATTACTCGTTGGTGTGATCATCGGTCAGTTGGGTGTCAAAATTTCGGGTAGTATCGGCGATATTTTCTTTGCATTATTTATTTATGCCGTCGGTTATCAGGGCGGTGCGCAGTTTTTTAAATCGATTAATCGTAACATGCTGTTAGAGTTAATTTCCGCGACATTAACCTGTGTTTTGGGTCTATTGTGTGTTTTGGTCTTTGCCGGTTGGTTTCATTTGGACCGTGGAATGGCGGCAGGGCTTGCAGCGGGAGGCTTAACCCAATCAGCCATGATTGGCTCAGCCAGTGCGGCAATCACGCAATTGGGGCTCTCTAGTCATATGACACATCTACTGTAAACTAATGTTGCAGTGGGATATGCCGTTTGTTATATCTTTGTTTCGTTTGGGCCAATTTTTTTGTTGGCGACGGTTTTTCCGTTGATGATGCGTTGGAACTTGCGCAAAGAAGCGGTGAAATTAGCAACAGCGTCAGGTGCTGGTGAAGCGGCTTTAGAACCCGGTGAATTTAAAGCCATTGCTGAAATTAGTACGCGAGTTTATCGATTGGATAGGAACTGTTCAGCGGTCGGACAAACACTGTCAGCATTATTTGAGAATGACTCACGTCATATTGCCGTAGAGAAATTGATTCGTGCCGGCAAAGAAATAGCCTTTACACCGCAAACCCTACTGGCTGAGGGAGATGTGGTGGTCTTAACAACTCGGACCAAATATTTTCCATTACCTGTAGAGGTGGTCGGGACTGAGATTGAAAAGCCGGCAACATTACAGTTTGTTGAGGCCAACGCTCAGTGTATTTTAACCAATAAACATTATCTCAATCAGTCTATTGTTGCCATTTATCAGCAACTACATGCAGAGCGGTGTTATGGTGTATTTATTCAAGCAGTACGTCGTTTGGGAGAAACGCTGCCGTTATCACCGGACTTGGTGTTAAAGCGTGGTGATGAATTAGAGCTGGTTGGTCGCCCAGAAGACTTGGCGCGTTTTTCAGGTGAAGTGGGCAAACGTCTTAGTACTGCGCCTTTGACCGATTTTGTATTTTTTGGACTCGGTATGGCGGTTGGCTTTCTTTTTGGGATGGTGGGTTTTCGGCTGTTTGGTGTTTCAATTCACTTGGGTTCGGGCGTCGGTTGTTTGTTGTCAGGTTTAATTTTTGGCTGGTTGCGTTCGGTTAAACCGGCTTATGGTGCATTGCCAACAGGTGCATCGAACTTTTTAAGGGATTTTGGATTGGCAGTATTTGTTGCCAGTATTGGTTTAACAGCAGGTCCTCAAGCTATTACAGCGATTAAATCGCATGGTTTACCATTGTTCTTCTTGGGGATTGGTGTCACCATTATTCCGCAGATACTCAGCTTTTTTATTTCTTATTATGTGTTGCGAATCAAAAATCCCATTACGTTATTGGCTGCCATTGCCGGTGGGCGTAGTGCTAACCCTGGCTTTGCAGCTTTATTAGAGAAGGCAGGTAATGCTACGCCGGTTTTACCTTTTACTGCAACGTACGCATTAGCCAATATTTGGTTGACCCTTTGGGGACCAGTTATTATTGCCCTAGTCACTAAAAACATGTGAGGAATTAAGCCATGAAGCAAGACAGCACAACAAAATTAAGCCCTTTTGAATTTAAAGATGAATTGATCAAGCTTGCCCGTCAGGCGCCAGATCATGCGATGTTAAATGCTGGGCGTGGTAATCCGAATTTTCTGGCGACTTTACCGCGTCATGCGTATTTGCGTTTAGGGGAGTTTGCCTTGCAAGAATCTGAGCGTGCCTATGCTTACTTGGATGCTTTATTTGGTGGCATGCCAGACAAAACCGGCATAGTGGGACGCTTTGATCATTTTGTGGTGAATTGTTCGGAAGATAAGGGAATTGCGTTTTTAAGTGCATCTTTGGCCTTTATTGAAGATCACATGGGTATCGACAAGGCTGATTGTCTGTTAGAAATGGTAACGGCATTTTTAGGATGTACCTATCCCTATCCACCGCGGATGCTGCCTATTTTTGAACGTGTGGTGCAACGCTATTTGCAACATGAATTGTTCACCGGCCTACCCACTGAGTCGGATTTTGATCTGTATGCAACAGAAGGTGGCACAGCAGCGATGACCTATATTTTTCAATCATTACAACTGAACGGTTTGTTATCTAAAGGGGATAGGATTGCAATGATTACACCGATCTTCTCGCCCTATCTTGAAATTCCGGTGTTGCCTGAATATGCGCTATCAGTCGAATACATCCACGCCATCGAGGAAAACGGTTGGCAGGTGCCCAAAGCAAAGCTAGACAAATTAGCTAATCCAGAGATTAAGTTACTCTGTTTAGTTAATCCAAGCAACCCGCCTTCTGTTAAAATGGATACAGACAGTTTGGCGCATCTTGCAGCAATAGCAAGTGAGTGACTACTCGAGGTATTGATTTTGGACTCCTGTCCAAAATCGCCTCTCCTGACGTCACCCATCATTTGGGCCGCGACCGTCCTCGTCACTG
>JANQHY010000271.1 GCA_028282395.1 Gammaproteobacteria bacterium | reverse complement strand
CATTGGTCAGCATGCTAGGAACTTTAATAAACAAAAGTAACAAAATGGCGGTCATGCCTAGTACATGTTCTTCTGCGTTAGCATTTCAACCGTGCCATAGTGGTATTAACAAGCCTGAGTTGACAAATCATTGGGCTCCGCCGGTTGCATAATCTAAGTTCTGAGCAGGTGGAATAATATGTTTCTTATAATGAAAGAATTTAAAGTTTCAGATAACGCGCCAGGTAAACTCTATGGTTCATCTGCTCCTGGATATCTTGGAAATCTAGATTCAAGCTTGAACCTGCTTATGAAACACAATATTTCTACAATATTTTGTCTTGATAATTCAAATGGCTTGGCTGAGCATAGAGCAAAAAAATGGCGCTCAAAAGGTAAAAGGCATCAGTATGTAACAATGATAGGGGATCAATCAATTATAGTAGAGGATTTTGATGCTCCAACCATAATGCAATTGTATTTAATAACAGAAGCTATACAAGCAAGATTAGCTAGTGGAGAGAATGTTTTGCTGCATTGTAGAGGTGGCCTTGGTCGCACCGGTACTGTTTTAGCCGCACTAGAAATCAAATCAGCTAGTGCTAATAGTATTGAAGCTATTGCTTCAGTTAGAAATAAGTATAATTTTCATGCGATTGAAGTAAAATCACAAGAAGATATATTGTCGACATTTGAGCAATATCTTAAAGCTGCATCTACTATTTGGAATCAAGATCGCTCTGAAAATGAATTTGAATTATTAAAATTATTTGAGAATGATCCTGACCTTCCAGAGTTAATTATTCAGTTGAGTCAAAATCCTGGGCAAGATTTTCAAGCTGTTTGGCAAAAGCTAAAAGCCCGTGATACGAAAGAGCAAAATATAGGGTGTTTTGGAATGGTTTTTAATATTTTTGCTCGCCACTCTAAATCAGATAAGGATATTTCTCCTGCTGCTGGGCTAGTAATATAATTGATCTATATCTTTAATTGATGTTCAGATTCAGGTCAACAGAGAAATTTAAAGACTTCTATTACCTATAGCTACTGTTTAAAGCAATAAATTATCGATCTTTTTTGGACTGTTTTTCTGAGTCAGAGGACTGTGTTTTTTTACGAGTGCCTTTTACAGTAGGCGCAGCTTTGTGTTGGGTCACTGCAGTTTCCTCATGAGAATCATTCTCATCAGGCTTAGAAAATCCCAGCTCGCAACACAGTGAACAAATCTTTTTAACCCACTTGCAAATACCGTATAGCGCCAGCCATATCAATCCAAGACTCAGTTCCTGCCCAATCAAGATCATTGCGCCAAATTGGCTACCCCAAACATTGCCACTTGTTCTAAAAAAGGTAAACAGGCCATAGAGTAGTAAGAAAACACTAAACACAACGAACACAATATCTGGAATGATACGCAACACATTCATAGTTTTGTTATTGACAGGACATTTCATATCTAAATTACCTTTTGTCCGGTTGACCTTCTAAAGCTAGACAGTAATAGATGAATTAGCAAGCATTGCAACCACACGCTCACTTGCTACCAAAATGTTCATCCCAGGTTCGGCTTGCCTTGTGATATAGCGATTTATTGGTGGACTCTGTGGTTTGCCAAGCTTCATTAGCCAATGATTTGAGTTTACATTTAGTGGATTGCATACAATATTGAGCAGGTGTAATTGATACCTTCAATCGATCATTGAAGTCCTTCAGGTATGCATCAGCTAATTGCTTATCTGTGATAATCAGTACATTTTCGGCATTTTTGGTTTGAGCCGCTTTAGTGAAGTTAAAGCTACCAGTAATCACGGTCTTATTATCAATAATCATTACTTTATTGTCGGCAATAGCCACTTTGTTATCAATTCTCACTGGGATCTGATTGTTAGTTAATGTGCTAATAGCTGAATAGCTATGAGTGGCATTAGATTTATCGACAATAACACTAACAGATACACCGCGATTTTTGGCATGCAGTAGTGCTTTAACAATCGGTGCCGAAGTAAATCCATAGGCCTGTACTTCAATGCTCTGATTGGCTTTATCAATTGCCGATACAATCATATCAGTACATTGCCCGCCAGGAGTAAAGCAAACCTGGTATGGGGTATCTTTCAGCACCATGGCCTGGGCATTGAAAATAACGCATGCCACAATACCAGCCAAACAATACCTCATGTTAGATTTCCAAAAATCAAATCATAGCCGTGACGATAGCGAACCTTGGCTATCTTGGCAATGGTATCTTCCGCCACACTAACAGAATCAACATGTATAATCTTACGGTAAGAGGATTTGCTGTGCTTGCTACCATAGGTGCACACAACAACAATATCATCGAGCATGTCACGATAACAATCGATCAGGTAGTATCTGTCGGCCGTCTCAAAGCGAATCGGATCAATCATGTGATTCTTTCAGGTAGCCTTTCATATACTGCTCGACACTATTGCAAATATTATCTTTGGCATCATCAGCACTGTTACATTTACTGAATTTAGTTTTATCTTGGTCAAAGGTGTAACGCAGTATCTCGCCAACGTGTCCAGCAATCTGTAGAATAATTTCAGTGGTACATTTATCCTTGAGCTCATCAAGCGCCTTTTGTTTTTCATCAACACCGCCCTTTTGAAAGTCACGTAATCGCAGTGCTTCATCTAGTAATGCAAGCACCACCTGGGTGCGCGTTTTATCCTCAGCGGTTTCTATTTCAATAATCTTGTTTAACATGGGGTCAGGTATTCTGACGTTAATATTTTTGCTCACTTTACACTCTCCAGCCAACCTATTTTGTCATCGAGTTTGCCATCAGCTCTGTAAAATTTAACTTTACAATAAGCTCTTTTTGTCCACATTTAAAACTAAGCGTGATTTTACAATAAGACACAATGTAAAGATAAATAAACTATAGCGCAAAATTAAATAAAATAAAAGGCTTAATATGCTGTTAAATAATATTTTTTACAATTGAAAGTTTGTATTTACACTTTCTTACCAATTTTTAAAAACTTCAAATTTTTAAGTGCCTTCGTATCCATTGTCATTACTGGGTTTGAAGCAAAATCTTCACTTTGTCGCATCGCGACGAGGGGTGTAGGGCGACAGATTTTTGAAGATGGGTTGCTTAATTTTTTTGCAATTTCTTATTGGTTGTATTGTAGACTTTGTCACTTTGTTTGATTAGCTATTGTGGCACTTGAGCACAAATTTGACAAAGGCTGTTATTTAGTCTATCGCCCATAGATTGCTTTTGCAATCTTACTGATACAATCCAAACAGAATTCATTCGCTGAGACCATTCAGGTGCTGATAGTTTTCGGTATTTTCATTGGCTTTTTTGCTAGCCTGATTTTAACACTCTTTGGCGGTGGTGCTGGCCTTATTACTATTCCTACCATTTACTGGGTGCTATCTCATTATACTCATTATCACGAACATTTGATGCAGATGACAGTAACAACCGGATCAGGTATTGCGATACCATTGGGCATGATGGCGGCTTTCAGGCATTATAGATATAATAATGTTGATAAACCTATGCTGGTAAGCCTTATATTTCCAGTGTTATTTGGCTCGGCTATTGGAGCTATTTTGGTAACTGTAATTGATAGTCATGTACTTAAGACTTACTTTGGAATCATGGTCTTGCTTATTGGTATATGGGTATATCGATTCAAGCCAGATAGCCATAAAATATGGAATCCTGGCAGATTTATGCTTAAGTCCACCACTGCTTTAGTGGGAATGGTATCAATCACAATAGGGGTCTCAGTATTTACAGTACCATTTTTGATGAAGCTAGGTCTCAATATTAAAAAAGCCATCGGCACTTCTAGTGTGTTAGTATTTGCTTATTCATTATTAGGTGCGATCGTACTGATTGTATTGGGTATACACACTATAGGGATTACTGATAACCATTTTGGGTATTTACATATCCCTTTATTTTTATCGGGCATTATTCCCGCTATATTTGGCAGTATGTTGGGTGCTAAGTTAGTCCACATCCTACCACAGCATATTATTCGCTATTGTTTTGTGACAATGATGCTTATCGTTGGTGCTGTCATGCTAATAGCCTGATTAATTTAAGATGTGAAATAGGTGGCAATATAGCGAATTTTGCTATAGGCTGCCCGAATCTTCCTATGCTTAAGACCATGATGAAAGCTTTAAACGTAATATCTTTAATTCTGCTCATTATAAGTGCCATTAATTGGCTTTGCATTGCTGTGTTCTCAACTAATTTTGTAGAGCACTTTATTCAATCATCTGTATTAATCAAATGCATCTACTTTGCGGTGGGTTTATCGGGAATATATGCCATATCGTTAATTAAAAAAGTAGCTAAAAGCTAAGTGTAACTTCTAATACAAAGAAATTAGTAAAGTGGGGCAATTAAGTCAGCATGTCAACTGAAAAGTACAAAGATAAGATTCGCAAATTATTGCAGCTATCGATGTCCGATAATGAGAGTGAAGCGGCTATTGCGCTTAAACAGGCTATGGCATTGATGAATAAGCATAATATCACTGAAGATGAAGTGCATCGCCAGCAAATGATGGAAGAGTTGGTTATAACACCGTATAGGCGTCCACCTGATTGGTATGCTTCCCTCTACTCAGCCATCGGTAATTTATCAGGTTGCTTAGTGGTTCATGAAGGCATAAGACGCACCGGTGATGATTTGGCTAAGATTCGTATCGTTGGGCGTGAGCGTGATGTCGAGAACACCATCTATTTGGTGACTTACATTTCAAGGGCCTTAGAGAAGCGTGCTGAGACCTTTAAAAAGCAATTGCAAGCACAGCGCCATCCTAGAGTAGTCAAAATGGTCAAAGATTATAAATCTGGCTTTATCCATAGCGTTTATGAGCGCATCAAAAAAACTCAGGAGCAATTCTTTACGCAAACCAGCTCTACTGAACTTGTTTGTATGGACAGCCAGTCACGCAAGCAAGAGGCAGAAGAGTATTTCTGCAACACTACTGGATTTCGTCTTAGATCCAGAAGCAATAGAGGAGCACATATTAAATCAGCTTTAGAGCAAGGCGCATCATCTGGTAATGATCTACAGTATTAATAATGCTGTTAATCGACAAAACGATATTTTGGCGGTGAGATAAATG
>JANQHY010000203.1 GCA_028282395.1 Gammaproteobacteria bacterium | reverse complement strand
TTGGGCAGATAAGCTACCTAATGATTTAAGCACCTCGGTGAACTGGCCTTTTTTACCAAGATAATCAACACGTATAGCATCTAGTGTCTGGACATCCGGCGCGGCGCTAATGGCATCGAGTGCTGCTTGTTGTTTGTTTTCAAGATCTAGCATTGGAGATTAACTTAATGATGATAATTGATAATACTGGGAGTCATGGTTTCTCTCAAGCAAAAAACCCAGGTTTCCCTGGGTTTTCATACTAACTTGCGAGCATTAAGCTGCCAGGCTTTTCTTCGCTTCTTCGACCAGCTTACCAAAAGCCGGCTTATTGAATACTGCCAATTCAGCCAGGACTTTACGGTCTAACTCGATATTCGCTTTTTTCAAGCCGTTAATAAAACGGCTGTAGCTCAAGCCATGCAAACGCGCTGCAGCGTTAATACGCACAATCCACAAACGGCGGAATTGGCGCTTACGAACTTTACGGTCACGATAGGCATATTGACCTGCCTTGATAACCGCTTGCTTGGCAACACGAAATACACGACTGCGTGCACCGTAATAACCTTTCGCTTGACTTAAAATTTTCTTATGACGACGGCGTGCAATCACACCACGTTTTACTCTAGGCATATCAATTTCTCCTTAAAAACTTATGAGTAAGGCAACATGCGATTAACGGATTTCAAATCAGCCTCGTTGATTTGATCCATACCACGCAAATGACGCTTACGCTTGGTTTTCATCTTAGTCATGATATGACTACGATTGGCAGCACGGTGCTTGAAGCCCCCTTTGCCGGTACGCTTAAAACGCTTGAGCGCACTACTGTTTGATTTAATCTTTGGCATTTTTATCTCCTACTCGTTCACCCAGCGGCAATATTAAATTGCGTAGGTATGCCTATTAACTTTAAAAGCCGGTGAAATATAACAAACCCACCTGCATAATGCAATGATAATCAAGCCTTTATAAATTAAGGGTTGTAAAGATAAATTAACCTCTATTAATAAACTGGCCAATTGACTTACAAGGAAAGGGTCGGGAGTTCAAGTCTCTCTGCACCACCAGTGTTTTAAAGGTCTGTGCGGATTTTTGAATAATACTGATTTTCCCCGGGTCAACCTTAGAATGATGATTAATCTCTATTCGTCCCCTTAAACTATTAAGATCAAAAGCTATAATACCCGTCTCATCAAACAACATACTCATCTTTAAATAATGTAGTTATTGACATAAATATTTTTGGCTCTTTTGCATATTTGTAGGAATTCACTAGGCATAGATTTGCATTCCTTGTAGATCAAGGAATAACTGCCGAAATAAAGTAGTAGGTTTAAACAGTCCATAGCACCTTCTTTTGGCCACTTTGATCTTATTATTGAGCCCTTCCACAAACCCACTAGTTTTACGCTTTTTAAAGTAATTAGCGATACAGGGCTGATCTTTTATAAGGGTTTTGATAAAGGTGACGTGGTCTAATGCCTTCTCAGCAATAAAGCGACAACCAGCCAAGTCTTTTACAAGTTGCTGATTGATCTTGGGGTTGAAGGTGAAATCAAAGCTCTCAAGCGTCTTATTGCCTTTAAAGCCCGCCTGTTTGAGCCTTACACCAAACTGCTTTTGTTCTCGCCTTAAGATTTCATCTTGTAGCAGCAGACCAAAGAACTCAGTATATGAGAGCTTGGCCTCTATGGCTTCACGGTTACGCTGGGCTAATGTCTGACCAATGCCTCACACTCTGGTCCAATTTCAGCAGCACGTCGCCGACACCAGGTTGGATCACGCATAAGATAGGCCTTGGCATCAGGTGGCAAATGCCCATCAATAGTGGCGCGCTTACCGGCTCTATACAACCTGGTATGCTGGGCAATGAGTTCGTGTTCATGATAAAGATGCACCATCCCCTCTGATAGTTTCATCCATAGGGTTTGGCCAATGAAACGATAGGGGGCTGAATAACGGCATTTACCTTGTTGTACATGGCAATCACCATGAACTTTCACTTTCTCTCACCTCGCCAGTTGTGGTGGCACCTGTGGTAGTGACAATAGGTAATAACGCTCTGTAGGAAGGGTAAAATCAGCCATAAAAACACGAAATTAGTAAAATATAAGATGAATTGTAACCCTTGCAGAGTATAGCTTCCAGTTACACAAGAAATGCAAAAGAGCCGGCTTTTGTTTCCTTTAATAGATGAGGTTTATGGCACGCTTACTGATTGTTGCCTATTTTACCACAGCCAATAAGCGCACTATATTACACTTCCGTTGTATTATAAAAACTGCACTACCACTTTCCCATTACCACCGGATACCCCACTAGCACCTGATACTTTAGCAATACCTTGTTTCCCCACACCCGATCCATCACTAAACTGTGTAAAATTCAAGGCTTCCGAAGGCAATGCAGTCCGGTTTCCTGTGTATGTTCCAGAGGCAACTGAATCAAAAGAGCTTCTATACCCTGGAAATGCAGTGTTAACATAGCCAGAACCACCTCCGGAAGTCTTGGCGTCACCTCCACAGACACCTCCACCATAAAAACCATCTCCACCACCACCAGTATCATAGGTAAGCCCTACAATAGAAGATGTAGACCCGGCTCCTTGCTTACTACCTGAAAGAATAAAATTGCTCGTTGGGTAGCCTGCAGCTGAAATACCACCAGCAGTTTGCGTCCCCCCAGAATTGGAACAGTTA
>JANQHY010000134.1 GCA_028282395.1 Gammaproteobacteria bacterium | reverse complement strand
CTAAAATAAATATTGAATGTATTAGCGTCTTTACGCTCGTAATAGTCAATCATATTATTGGAGTTATCTTTAAGCAGATTTTGAGACCGTTCGATCTGTTGCTTGCTTTTCATGAAAAAGGTGTCTTTTGCAGCGTATACATCTTTTTTTCCAACTGCACCAACTTGGCCTTTTAGCTTATTGATCTCTTTTGACTCATTTGTAGTAATATCAGTAACAGCCTGATTAACGACTTTGTCTTTAGCCAGTTTATAAATTGCATCATCTAATCCTTCATCGATATATTTAAGATACATATGTATAAATTCAAATTCTTCTTGAGAACAAACTGCCACCTCACCATTATCTCTTAACGCATTATCTATTGTACGAATAAATGTTCGTCTTATTCTAGTATAACTGACTGCTTCGAGAATCTTTACCATAAGATTTCTTGCATCATTTTCATTGATGCCTGATTTTTTCAAAAATTCAGGAAGGGGAATCTTTCCATATTGAACATCTTTAATAGCATTTTGGAGTTTCTCAAAAACCACTACCGATTGACGCATAAGCCTTTTTAAATCCCACTTATGTTGGGAGTTCATGGGAAGTACAAGATCTTTGAATAGTGCATTTATATACTCATTGATTTCTTTCTCTGCACCGGGGCCAAATCTTCCTCCTTCAATATAACCAATTTCGTCTTTATAATTCGATGCCATAGCTGCTTTGTCTAACAGACGCAGGCCCATATATACTACACTGGCCTCTATGTTATCGGTCTCCTCAGCTTCAACATCAAGATAGCTCTCAAAACTCCTCGACGCCTGACATCTAAGTATCCCTACAGTCAATTTATTTCTCTGCCCTTTTACTCTATCAAGAGCCTTTTGAAATTCACTTTCTTCCTTTCCGAGATACTTTCCCGCTCTTTTCCTACCAGCTATATATGAAGTCTTTGCAGATACTGTAGCTTCTTCTAAATGTCTCTTAACCATTCTTACAATTTTACGAGGCTTATCTCCATTCGTCTGGGATTTCTTTGCCATCCATCTAAGTGCCAATATGTGCATGTTTTTTACTGCCAACATCAAAGCACCACTCTTGTTTGTACTAGCAAACCATCCGTCTGTATGGTCAGAAATATAATAATCAAATTCACCGATCATGGCATTAATTTTACTTTTATAAGGCACTACTTGCTTCTTATCGGCCTTGTTAGCAATATTCTCTGCCAAGATCTCTTGTTGTTCATTAGTCTGTGTAAGTTCAACGAGCTCAGGCTGGACAACCTTGGTCTGTTTCTTATCATCTTTTACTATTGTCTTTTCCAATATGACTTTCATATTGTCCTTCAGCATTTGTCGAAACTCTGCATACTCTATTTTAAATTCATTATCTTTTAAAAGTTCTTTTTCCTTATCATCTATTTGAAAATACTTATCAACTATACCGTCTACAACTTTATTTACTTTTTCTCCATCTTCTGCCGTTAGTCCTTTGTCATTACAAAAATGTCGAACCGCTTCAACTCCTATTTTGGCAAGTTGTATGGCTTTGCTTGCCTTTCCGGCGTCTTCTGCTAAATTTTGCACAACCGAATTATCGATTAGGTCACTACCATTCATTGCCATAATACACCCCCTGAACTTTCAAGTTTGCGATAAAGTTCCTTGCCGTAACGTATACGTACAGCGATACTTCTTTTTGTTTAAAATATATTACATTTAAAATACTTGTTAGATTATACCTGATAGAATTATATATTGCAAATTTTTCAAGTTAAGTTATTGAATAATAATATTTATTTTTTATTCTTGCCAAAGAATAAAATTATTTATTTTAGCCAAAATCTTTAGCTTTTTTTAAAAAACCTATTGTTCTGCTATATAAGCGCTTACAAATTAATTTTTTAATAACTCCTATTTTTAATAAAAGTCTGATTCTCATATAATGCTTTAATTACCATTTTTTGACGTTATTATTCTCTAAAAAGTGATACATCCTTATTATGCTCGTTGCTTTATTAAGGACGAATGGATAATTAAATTGAGTGATGACTTATTATCATTATGAGAGTAAAAAACAGCGCTTACTCTAATAGAGAGCTATTATTTATTAATAACTTATTTTATTGATGATGTGCTATTAGAAACAGGATAATTGAGCACTACTATTTTAATAAGACAACCAATTGATAAATATAGAAATACCTTATAGCCGTAATATTCATCAAATTAGCATAATTCCTGCACCAAACACATTTAAAGCGACAAAACAGCCCTTTTTCACGCATGTAAGTGACTGTTTTCCAAATTGCACTATGTTAGTGCTAGTTGCTCTAATCAATGCTCCTGGCAGATAATCAAGCTATAGATTTTGTGGCTCGATAGCTTCTCTCTAGCATTGAAATCGGTAAATTCCGTGATAAAGGCAAATTCAACCACTTGCGCTCCCTCACGCACAATCAGATCGGCTGCAGCCTGGGCAGTATGGCCAGTAGCAATCAGGTCATCTATCAGTAGGATCCTCTCACCAGGCTGTAGTGCGTCCTGGTGGATGGCTAAGGTATCACTGCCATACTCCTTCTCATACTGCTGCTCATAGGTATCAGCAGGCAGCTTTCCCTGCTTCCTGATCGGGATAAAACCGGTCCCGAGTAGATAAGCCAGTGTACTACCAAAGATCAGTCCACGGCTCTCAATACTAGCAACGTAATCAATCGCCATATCACGGTAACGATCATAAAATGTATCCATCACTTGCTTAAACGCTTGACTATCCTTCATTAACGTTGTCATATCCCAAAAATTGATGCCAGGCTTGGGAAAATCCGCTACTTTACGGATCTTTTTACTCAATCCAGGAATAACTTCCTGCATCATTGTTACCTCTTCCGTTATCCGTTCAGGTTCCATAGTAGTTACCTCTTAAATTATGCTTCGATATGTTGAAAACGCTCAATACTGGCATTGATCTCTTCATGGGCAGCATCGGCGGCACACCACTGCTCAATCTTAACCCATTTGCCTTTTTCTAGGTCCTTGTAGTGCTCAAAGAAGTGCTTAATCATCGTCAACAATGAATCAGGCAGATCTTCAGGGGCATGAATATCATCATAAAGTGGGGTTAATTTACTGACTGGCACGGCTAAAATTTTCGCATCTTTTCCTGACTCATCAGTCATCTCTAACATCCCGATAGGACGACAACGAATCACTGATTGGTGTGCTAATGGATGTGGCGTCACCACCAAAACATCAACCGGATCACCATCTTCCGACAAGGTATTAGGCACAAAACCGTAGTTACACGGGTAACACATTGAAGTACCGATAAAGCGATCAACCCATAACGCACCTGAGGTTTTATCTACTTCATATTTAACTGGCACAGTATGAGCAGGAATTTCAATAATAACATTAACCTCTTGAGGTGGGTTCTTACCTGGCAAAATCTCATTGATGTTCATAATAGCTATTACCTCACTTAATTAAATACTATAAAAAACCTGTTCTATCGTTAGATGACGCGATCCTCTCCCATCTGTTCACTATTGTCACGATAACAGCGACACTTCTTCACACGCTGCCATGGCGGCAGTTCGCGATACGGCTCTGGCAACGGCTCAGCACAGTTAGGACAATAACCTTGTTGGGTTGGCAACAATTTACCATCAACTGCTAAACGATCATCAAAAACAAAACATTCACCATGCCAATGGCTATCACCACACTGCTCAAAATAGTTTAGTATGCCACCATCAAGCTGATAAACCTGTTCAAAGCCCTGTTGCTCAAGTGCTGGACCAGCTTTTTCACAGCGCACCCCACCGGTACAGAACATCACCAGTGGTCGTTTTTTTAGTGTCTGATCTGCTCCTAACTGGTTAGCCGCTTGCGCAGGAAATTCACTAAAATGGTCGATATTTAATGAGACAGCCCCATCAAATGTTCCCACTTTTACTTCATAGTGATTGCGGGTATCCAAAATTGTTATTTCACGCCCCTCATCAAGCCACTGTTTAAAAACTTCAGGCGAGAGGTGATTGACTGTGTGTTGTTCAGGCTGGATAGTGGAATCATTCATACGAATGATTTCATCTTTAATCTTCACTTGCATACGACGAAAAGGTTGTGTTGCGGATTCACTCTGTTTAAAAACAATAGCAGCAAAACGCTCGTCACGTTTAAAATAGTCACTCAACGCAGCTACTGCTGCAGTGCTACCTGATAGGGCGATATTAATCCCCTCCTGACTAAGTAAAATGGTTCCCTTCATACCTGCTGCTTGACACTGCTGCAGCAATTCAACCCGCAACTTGGGCAGATT
>JANQHY010000170.1 GCA_028282395.1 Gammaproteobacteria bacterium | reverse complement strand
GCGATTGCGGTTAGGTTGGCGAATACCACTATAGGTTAACCATTTCTGGCTGAAATGGTGGTATTGTTGCGGGAAACGGTGAATCAATGCACGTGCCAGAATGGCAAGATCAGCAGCCGTAGTAACGTGATCTGATGCGGGCAGGCCGGTGGGGTCAGTAAAATGGGTTTGCGTCATTCCCAGCACTTTTGCCTGTTGATTCATCATGGTAACAAAACCCTGTTCGGAACCACCAACATACTCGGCTAATGCCATACTGGCATCGTTACCTGAATCGACAATCACGCCTTGAATGAGTTTGTCTATGGAAACTTTATTACCAGCTTTGACGAACATTTTTGAACCGCCAGTTTTCCAGGCTTTTTTGCTGATGAGTACCTTGTCATCCTGTTTAATTAATCCTTGTTTAATTGCATTGAAGGTAACATAAAGTGTCATTAATTTAGTCAGACTTGCTGGTTCACGTATACTATCGCTATTTTTTTGTGCCAAAATTTTACCGCTATTAGCATCCATCAGTACATAGGCAGCGGAGCTAATTTGTGGGGCTGGGGGAATAAAGTTGCTATTAACAGGGGATTTTATATCTGGTGTCGGCTGTTGATGAGGTTGCGCGCTTTTTGCGGATGTGGCTGGTTGAGTAGACTCAGCTTTAGTAGAGGAGGTTTTATCGGCAGGGGCTTGGGTTGTCTGTTGCGCTAAAGCGGTTGGTGCAGTGACGGTAAAAACTATCAGTGTAACTAGGGTGATCAATGCTTGGCGTAGTGTTTTTTTCATGGTGCTTTCTCACTTAATTCATTTAAATTGGGCAAACTTTGAATTTGCTGACGAACATTCTAACATATCGCTATTGCCTTGCAATAGTTAAAAATAACGATCAGGAATTCTCGGCGGAAGTTCCTGCGCCAAAGCGATGGGAGATTCTCAAGAGTCATAGGAAAAACGCAGAAAAGTTTCTCTTGGTAGTAGACAAATGCGAGTCGATGTTTTATTGTGATCGGATACTTGTGAAATTTCCACCTAATTTTGATTCTTGAGTTATATCAGCGTAGTTTAAATTTTCTTGGCTATGGCGGTATGGTTTTCGTTATGCCAATGTGATTTAGATTGCCTGAAGTCCATTAATTAATTTAAATTTTAGGAGATATATTATGTCTATTTTCCATTATGTTAAGCTTTCTTGTGCAGTATTACTAATTAGTGTCATAGGTAGTCCAGCGGTTGCTGCTTCTCATGCTTCGCACCATTCAGCAGCTAAACGATCATCAGTGACTATGCCACAACGTGTTGATATTAATCGTGCTAATGTCTCAACACTCGCAGCAGTGAAAGGTCTTAGCCATAAACAGGCGCAGGCCATTGTCGATTGGCGCTACCAGCACGGTAGTTTTAAAAAAGTTGCTGATCTTGCCCAGGTCCACGGAATAAGTAGTAAACTGTTAGTGCGTATTGGCAGTCAGTTAGTTGTGCAATAAGAGAAAAATAGGTGTTTCACACACAGTGTGGAACACCTAAGAAAATCAGTGTATTGAGGGTTGGTAAATATCAGCAATTTGACGCCAAAGGTATAAATCGTTACTATCGCAGAAGTGATTTTTTTCAGGCGTTTCGCACTTTGAGCGAAACTTCGGCTCCGGTGGGGTAATTCAAGGGAAACATTTATGAGAGGACAATGGTTGGCAATTACCATCGCATTGATAGTCACAATTTTATGTAGCTGGTGTCTGCAATCTCTTGCGCATCGTCTCCATTTTGTTGATCTTCCTGGTGGGCGTAAGCACCATGGTGAAGCAGTGCCACTTATTGGTGGGGTGGCAATGTTTCTCGGCTTTACCTTTGCTTTATTAACATTGCCCGCTCCTCTTGGGCACTATCGTAGCTTCATGGCAGCACTTGGATTATTAATGCTGGGTGGACTACTTGACGATTTTCATGAAATATCACCACGGATAAAACTACTATTTCAATTTGGTGCGGCCCTCGTTGCGGTGTTTGCAGGTAAGATGGTGGTTTATCATCTTGGTAATTTACTTTTTTTTGGGCCGATCCTACTGCCGACAATCATTGCTCTTATTTTTACACTTATTGCGATTATTGGTGTGATTAATGCAGTCAATATGATTGATGGCGTTGATGGTTTGGCTGGGAGTGTAGCTCTGAGTCAGTTTTTTATGTTGTATCTGTTGGCATTGATGAGTCATCATGCTATTGCTGCAGAAGTATTATTGCTGTTTATTACCATTAGTTTAGCATTCCTTCTGTTTAATTTTCCTTTTCCAATGAGGAAGCGTGCGAAAATTTTTATGGGGGATAGTGGTAGCATGTTTCTCGGTTTTTCATTAGTTTGGTTTTGTATTGAGCTATCACAAGGAGAAGGCGCTATCCATCCAGTGGTATTTTTGTGGATTATGGCGGTACCACTATTTGATATGGGGGGCTGTTTTTTAAACCGGTTAATACAGCACCGATCGCCATTTAAGCCAGGACGCGAGCATCTCCATTATTTTTTGATAGATTACGGAATTTCTGCAGTAAAAGTGACGCTTAGCCTATTTACCCTTTTACTGCTTTTAGGTGCTATAGCGATAGTTGCCAGCTGTTTTTTGCATCTCCCTGATGGGCTGTTATTTGTTGCTATTATTATGCTATTTATTGGTTATTTTCTATTATTGCATTGCTGGCTGCCATCGTGGCGTGGTAAGAGCTAAGTTGTGTCGATGTGGCGGAGGGCGTCAGTCTCTTGAGGCTTTAGTGCTTTTGAGCTATCATAACCATTACCTTCTTATTAAAGGCGTTAGGGAGAGAGCATAATGAGAGTGAAATCGCTACTACTGATCGCAGCTGTTAGTGCCATACCATTTTTTGCTGTGGCAGCTTCATCATCGACATCAACACTGCAAACCACTTCGTCTACATTACATCCAATTAGTGACGTTGCTAAAGAGAGTGATATAAGTTTTGTTCAGACCAGCCAGCAGGTGAAATTGACTAGAAAGGTTAATGGCAATTATGAAATGGTCATGTCTGGTGTGAAGAAACAGGTATTATGGTTTACTGACCGTCCAGCACATAAGGCAGGCATGTGGGCAATGCCCCATTTCATTCAAGAATGGAAGCAAGGCCAGACCAATTTTTTTGTTGACCATCCCAACGCGGCATTGTCAGCAAATACTAAAACGGACGGCTCAGGGCAGAATGTATTGAAAGTATTGGAGCTAAGCAACCCGAACTATAATGCCGAGAACGATACGTTGACCTATGATGCTCACGTTATATTGGATGTTAACCATAATATGGATAATGAGCATCTCTATCATGGAACACTGTTTATTGGTTCACAGATGGCAGGATAACAGATAAATTTAATAGGAGTAGAGAATGAATATTTGTCGGAGAGGTTTTTTTGCAGCGTTGATTGTAATGGGAGTGGGAATATTTTCATTGGCATCAGCTGAAACGGCGCTACCTGTTGCTGCCGCTGCGCAAGCATCACAGAATACCACAACGACGCGGCAACCAGTCGGCGAGAAAATCAATTTTGTTCAGACTAGTCAGCAGGCCAAATTGCACAAGTTGCCTGATGGCAGTTACAAGCTGGTATTAAGTGGAGTTGATCACCGTGTACTATGGTTTGCTGATACGCCCAGTGGCAATGCGGGGCTGTGGGACCTTTCCCACTTTATTGAGCGCTGGAATGCTGGGAGTAAGCATTTAGTCTCTGCTTCACCTAATGCCACGCTTGTCGCCAATACGCAATTGGACAATAGTGGTAATGATGTTATCAAAGTATTTGAGGTGAGTAACCCGCAATACAATGTCCAGAATGATACGTTAAGCTATCACGCCAAACTGATTTTTAATGCTAATCATGACGAAGAGGCCCATCCACAGCTTTATCAGGCCTCGTTATTCATTGATATTGTCTGTAAGTTTGGCGGCGAGTGTTTTTAATCAGTTAACATCCTTAGTGCTACAGCGAGAATGGGTGGATGCAGATATCCTAACGATCTGCTATGATGTTGGCCAAAACAGTATCAGAGAGAATAGCAAACATGACCGAGGTGGGTAAATATCAACCAGGTGAAAGGGCAAAGCAGCCTATCGCCTTTACTGATGCGGCAGCTGAGAAAGTTGCGGCGCTCATTGCTGAAGAGAATAATCCTAACTTAAAACTACGTGTATTCATCACTGGCGGAGGGTGTAGTGGTTTTCAATATGGTTTTACCTTTGACGAAGAGGTGAATAGCGATGATATGGTGATTAAGAAAGAGATCAGGGTTGATTCAGCGCCAGAGGAGCCACTACATGAGGTAGGAGAATACGAAGAAGATCAAGAGGATGAAGATGGCATTGAAGAAGATGATGAGGGTGGTGATGAAGGCTCGGGAGGGATGATTGAGGTCCTATTGTTAGTTGATCCAATGAGTTTTCAATACCTTATTGGTGCTGAGATTGATTATAAAGAGGATCTGCAGGGGGCGCGATTTGTCATTCGCAACCCGAATGCTAAAACTACCTGTGGTTGCGGCTCATCATTTAGCCTTTAATCTACCGCCAGCCCGCTTTAGGGGGCGTAGATACCGCCAAGAATAGTAGGGCGTGTTGCGCCGGTAATTGCGCAGAGATCAACATTGCGCTGCTCTAGGCGTTCTTTTGCTAGCCAGGCGAATAGTATTGCCTCTATCCAATCTGGATCCCAGCCGAACTGGGCACAACTGCTAACACTATAGTCAGTTAATTGTTGTGTCAGTAATGTTATTAGATGTTGGTTATGTGTGCCACCGCCACAGACCATAACGTTTGCCGGTGAGCTAAGGTTGGTTTTAATTGCTGTGGCAATTGTTTCAGCGGTCAATGCTGTTAGGGTAGCTTGGATATCGACAGGTGGTAACGCATAGTCTAATTGATTTAGGTAATGGTGTAGCCAGTCGTTGTGAAAGTACTCACGACCACTACTTTTTGGTGGCGCTTGATGAAAATAGGCGTCAGAGAGCATCTTTTGTAACAGTGTTGAGTCGATGTTACCGCTCGCGGCCCACTTGCCATCACGATCAAACGGTTGATCATGATATTGTTGGCACCAGAGATCGAGTAAGCGATTTCCTGGGCCGCTGTCAAAGCCAATGGTGGTGTCCTCAGTTAGACAGGTAATATTGGCAATACCACCAATATTGACTACAGCGCTGCGTGGTTGCCCATGAGTCATTTGTCGGTGGAATAGAGGGGCAAAAGGGGCTCCCTCGCCGCCAAGGGCAATGTCTTTACGGCGAAAATCGGCGATGGTAGTAATACCGGTGAGAGCCGCAATGGTGTTGGGATCACCAATTTGTAGGGTAAAAGGAGTAGAAGCTTGGGGTTGATGGTAGACTGTTTGTCCATGGCTGCCGATGGCAATGATATCATTGTAGTCGATGTTAGCCTGGGCAAGTAGCTGTTGTGTCGCTTCAGCAAAGAGACGGCCTACTTCGACATCGAGTGCGCCAAGGTGGTCAATGGTGGTATCAATGCCATTGCAGAATGCAGATAATTTTTTGTGTAGCAGTGTTGGGAAAGTATGACAGTGACTTGCAATAAGTTTTGTTTGATTGTCATGAAAGTCAACAATGGTAGCGTCAATACCGTCAAGGCTGGTACCGGAGATTAGACCGATATAGTAGCGCATAGCACTCTCCTCTATTGTTAATTTTTCTTTATGATAGTTAACTCACCCTAACATATTGCGTAGTTTGATGACAATAGAGCAATATGATTTCCCTTTTCTATGGAAGAGGGCAATAGGTTTCTTAATATTTCGACTGCAGCAAGGCAATCTGGCGCCGCGGTTACCATCAGTCCTGTTGCTGGATCGCGCACAAGCCGCGGGACGACGGTGTGTTGGGCCACTGGACCACTACGCGCGGAAACAGGAGAGAGTAATGAGAAATAGACAAACTGATTGTGATACGCTATGTTTTGTAGAAGTTTGATCAATAGTGTCAAGGTAATGCAGATAAGGTTAACAATATGGCAACAGACGATAAATTGGCAATGATTATGAAAGGGGTAGAGGAGGCGCTGCCAGAGGGAGAGTTAGCGCAAAAATTGGCGTCAGGGCGTAAATTGCGGGTAAAATTGGGTTTTGATCCGACATCACCAGATGTGCATTTGGGTCATACCGTAGTGATAAATAAATTACGCCAGTTTCAAGATTTAGGCCATGAGATCTGTTTTATTATCGGTGATTTTACTGCCATGATTGGCGACCCATCAGGTAAAAGCGTGACACGTCCACCGCTTAGTCGTGCTGAAGTTGAAGCGAATGCTGAAACTTACGCTAACCAGGTGTTTAAAATTCTCGATAAGGAGAAAACTCAGATTCGTTATAACTCTGAGTGGCTAGGTAATCTATCTGCTGCTGACCTAATTCAGTTGGCAGCAACACATACAGTGGCGCGGATGCTTGAGCGTGATGATTTCCATAAACGTTTTCATGCTAATCAATCCATTGCGATTCATGAATTTCTCTATCCATTAATTCAAGGGTATGACTCTGTTGCTATTGATGCTGATATTGAGCTCGGCGGCACCGATCAAAAATTTAATTTGCTCATGGGTCGTGAGTTACAACGTCATTATGGTAAAGCACCGCAAACTGTTGTAACACTACCGTTATTGGAAGGTCTTGACGGCGTTAAGAAAATGTCGAAGTCTCTTGATAACTATATTGGTATTGATGAACCGGCAACAGAGATGTGGGGGAAAATTATGTCAATCTCTGATGCAATGATGTGGCGTTACTATGATCTATTGAGTTTTCGTTCACCGGCACAAATTGCCGAGCAGCGACAGGCAGTAGAAGAGGGTAAAAATCCACGTGATGTAAAAATGTTATTAGCTGCTGAGCTGGTTGCACGTTTTCATGATCAGGCCGCAGCCGTTGAGGCAGAAGCGGACTTTATTCAACGGTTTCGCCATCATGCACTGCCTGATGATATTGAGGAAAAGGTGGTGCAGAGTGATGCTGATAACCAACTGTTACCTTTGCCTAATTTACTGAAGGCGGCAGGTTTAGTCAGCAGTACTTCAGAAGCGCACCGTATGGTTAAGCAAGGGGCAGTACGGATTGATAGTGAGCGTGTTAGCGATGCTGCATTAAAAATCAAAGTTGGTAGTGAAGCGATCTATCAGGTAGGCAAGCGCCGAGTTGCTAAGATTAAATTGGTTTAATTATTATTGTAACTGACTTCATAGTCTCGAGGTGTGCAGTGCGGTAGTTACTTATTCCTTTTATTAATAAATAGATCTTCTCTAAAGTCTTATCGTTGTAAGAGATTTTTCCATTTTCTCGTATAGTTTATATTACAAATAAAGAAATCGCTTTATTCGCTATTTTTATAGTATCTTTCTTATAATCAGTTAAGATAACAGGCAAAAAATATAGTTAAACTTAAGTCTATCAACCTAAGTGGTGGAAAAAATGAAAGGGATTAATAATTTACTAGCCCATCAAGGCGATGTTAAAGATCTTATTCAGCCGCTTTTTGATAATACCAATATAGATTTTTTCTGCTATGAGAGAATCTATCCCGATAATCAGGGGTTCTTTTTGACTAGTTATCCTGAGTTAAACAAAGCCGCGGTTGAAAAGGATATCATTAGTTCTCATGACAAACTGCATGATATATTGATTCATGGTAGCGAGGCGAATAAACTGCATAATATTTTTTATCTCCTTTTGCGTGAAAGTAATAAAGATGCCGAAGACTTGGTTAAAGAGTACGGTTTCCATGGTGGAACATTGGCAATGCTTGAAGAGCATAGCGATGGTTACATTGAAGGATTCTCTTTTTCTACTAAAAATTCTGAAAACCTGATCCGCTTCTGTTTCTCTTATTGGGATGTTTTGGCGCAATTTAAAAATTACTTCTTGGAAAAGAGTGATGACTTGTTTAGACAGCTTGCTCAAAATAAGATAAAAATGAATAATCGAAGTGATGATAAGTACTATTTGCTTGAAGAGGGTATTAATGCGCCATTCAACCGTGAGAAATTGATGCAGGAGTTTAAAACTGACCATTATCATATTGTTCACAAAGGGCAGCGTTTTGAACTGACTGACAGAGAATTTCAATGCTTGAAGCACTGTGCGCAAGGACGTAAAGATAAAGAGACTGCTCGAGCTATTGGCCTTTCACCTAAAACAGTTGAGCACTATCTGAATAATCTTAAAGTGAGATTTTCCGTCTATAGCCGTGCAGAGTTAATTGATATCTACCTTGCAAGTGATTTGGTGATATTGTGATATCAATATCAATTGTATTCTCTTTATTGGAAATAAGTAAAAAAATCAAAATTTTAAGTGTTTGACTCCTTGGTTCTGCCCTTTTGTTTCTTTAGTCCTTATGAAAAATATCTTACAAAATATTATTTTAATATAGACAAATAATTCCACCTATATTAAAGTTAATCTTATGTAAATAAACCAAGATGGCTTACATAAATAAGTAGTACTGATGAGCTGCTGTAATGCAGTGAAACAATAATGTTTACTACAATTGTCACTGAAATGCCTGATCATTAAGACGGTTTAAAGACCTGATTAGTGTGTGTCGTGAGCCTCACTTTATTGTGAGTATGGGCTTTTAGAGTATTTTCTTTTTTCAGAAAATAATGACTAATAATTTATTTTTTCAGTCATTAGGTAAAAGAGAGCGTGCTCTACATAAAATCATTGTATTTGCTTTCTTGTAAATAGGATGCAATTTTATGCTCAGCATGAGGAACATTTCTCATCTTCTAAGTGCAGTGAGTTATCTCATTCAGAGTACTATTGTTTTACAGTGGTTCTCATTTGATATTCATTGAATTCGATAGTATTAAATTGCTTTGTGATTTAATACCACTTTTGAGTGGCTGTTCTTTTGACATTTAGTAGTTGTGCACAGATTTTTTAATCATTGGCTAATTTTTTTAACCATGTATTAAATATGTGCTCTTTCGGTGGAAAGGATTTTAACCTTTCATTTTATTCATTTAGTAAAGAAGGTCGTCCATTTCTTGGAATGCCTTATTTTTTGAATCTACTCTATTGAAGGAGGAAGTAATGAAAACAATGTCTAATGCTACTAATTTGTTGTTAGAAAAGTCGGAGGTTCTATTGGTCGAAGACAATTTTCTACAACAAAAACTTGTCACTAAAGACTTTGAAACAGCGGGCTGTAATGTTACGCTTGCTGAATCAATTGAAGCAGGCAAATCTGCTGTTGAGTCATCGTTGTATGATTTCATTTTAACAGATATGCGATTGCCCGATGGTTTTGGTGTTGCATTAATTGAACATGCACGCAGCAATTCAAAGTCTAAGAACCATGAGGTGCCTATTGTTGGTGCTTCAATGGAAATGGAAACCTTTGAGCAGGCCTGCTATGACGCAGGAGCAAATGAGGTAATATTGAAACCCATTCCATATAGAGCCATTTTAGGTTGGGTTCAAAAGTATGTCAGGAATCAAGCGTAATCAATATTACGGGCTATAGGGCCAATGGTTAATCACCATTGGCCTTTTGGCTAATACATGCGTATTGCCAGTGAGATTTTGTCAGGCTGTTAAAAATTGATCAACCGCATCAATGAAATTATCGGTTGCTTCAAGATAGGTGCCGTGTGCGCAATCGGGGAATACATGTAGTTGACTACCGTCAGGAAGTTGTTGTAGATAGCGCGTTAGGGTTTCTGGGCGTATTTCATCTTGTTCACCACATAATAGTAGTGTAGGTATTGTTAGTTTATCCAGCTCTGTTGCTCTGTTATATGAGGAGAGTGTGCCGGTACAACTGAATTCAGAAGGGCCCCACATCGTTTGATAAAGATCGAGATTAAATTTTTTGAGTGCATTTTGATAAATTGCGGGTTTCGGATTCAGGCGGCAGAGGAAATGGCGGTTAAATACTTCCACTGCCTGTTTGTACTCATCACTATTTGTTGAATTAGCTGCTTCATGTTTATCAATGGCTGTTTGAACAGATTCAGGCAGTGTTTTTTTACGTATATTCGTGTCTGCCAGCCAATCTTTTACACTAATTAACGGACTGGAGAGGATAAGACGCTGCAACCCTGTGGGCTGTTTCAAACTATAGTCGAGTGCAACGCTGGCGCCAAATGAGTGGCCCAGCACATGATAAGCTGTTAGGTTGAAGTGATTAGCAATCTCTGTTAATTCTGTCGCGTAGTATTCTACTGACCATAAACTTTTATCTAGCGATCTATCTGAACGACCGCAGCCAAGTTGATCGTATAGAATAAGACAACGCTTTTCTGCTAATGGCGCTAATACTTCAAAGGTATCGTGGCAGAATCCTGGGCCACCGTGCACAGCAATGAGAGGGGGATTATTGCTGTCTATTTCACCAAAACTGCGATAAAAGATTTTACCGCCGCTGACGTTAATAAAACCTTCAGTAGTTTGCATAAGTATTATTCCTTTATATTTTGTCTATTAACCACTTTCAATAGTATAAATAATATCAGCACCCCGATCAATTGAGCTGCTATCAGTCTGAATATGCCAGTGTTTTGATAGTTGATAGATTACCTCAAAGATATTGACAGGCAGAATTAATCCGACACTATATTTAACTGTTAATCGCGGAGAAATTTTCTTGCCAACGACAAAAGAGGTATTATCTTGCAGGCTCTTTTGACTCTGATCAAATACTTGACCGGATTCAAAGCCGAGTTCTGATAGGCCAAATGTTTTTTCCAGCGACTGTCCCAGGCCAGTCTGCGCTAGGCCGAGTGACGAGGCAGCAACAAGTAGCTCTCTTCCTTGTGCAGTTGTGGCGCTACTCGTACTTTTTCCTAATATCAGGTAGGAGAGAATATTTGCTTGGGAGAAAGTGCCGGGTTCTGCAAAGAGTTTCACAGATGGATTTTTCAATGTGCCTATTAGCTGTATCCCAACCAAACGTGGCATATCACTATTGTAGTTTCTAAAATTACTTAATGCTTGGATATATCGTACCGCACGGATATTGATACCAGGATTAGTGATAGCCCCACCGCTGAAGAAAAGATTGCCACGATCAATCGTCAGTTCCTGGCCGTAAGCCTGGTAGCTTCCTTCAGTCGTTTTAAGTTGGCCAACGGCAGTTAGTAGGGTTTGTGGTGTTTTATTTAGGGTAAGCGCTCCTTCAAGCTGAGCCGATAAGCCACGATATTCTAGCAAGATATGCTTTAAATCAAGCCCTAAATCAAGGGTCAATTGTGAGTTCTGTTTCTCCTCTGATACATAAGTAATATTATCAGGCAGTGTTTCAACGCCGCTGAAAGTTTTTGGTGTTAATATGGCTTTAGGAATCGTTAAATGACCTTTTATAGTGAGTTGTGGCTGCGTATAAGTAATAGTCAGTGGGCCGGTCGCGCTGGCTTTATATTCATTGCTATTCATAATCTGCAGCTGTTTAGCAATGAGTTTAATTTCGCTATCAAAGGGCGGTAGCCAATGACTCGTTGCATTGATTTGCAGACTTCCTTCACCGGACTGCAATGAGCCAGTTGTCACAATTTTTTGATCACGTTGCCAAGTGCTATTTAGCTGCACTGCTTTAACAGACATGCCGAGATTAGGAATGGTCGCGCTGCCCTGGGTTAATTTTACCTGGCCTAAAAGTTGTGGTTGATTGACAGTTCCACTGATCTTGAGGTTACCATCGATTTGGCCGCGGCTCTGCTGTAGGGCAGGAATAAATAGAGGTAATGATTGTAAATCCGTTAGATGTAAAGTTATATCACCCGTTAATTTCTGGTTGCCGTGGAACTCTGCAAGCAGATCGTAGTTGGGAAGTGCCATATTTGCAGTCAGTTTATTATTGCCAGCAGTGGTTAGGTGCCACTGCAGGTTATGTTTAGCTAGCTGTGCAGTTAATTGCAAGTTCTGTAATTCAAGAGCTGGTGGCGATGTTGGTGACAGTGGTCGTGCCAACACTAATTGGGGTACGCTGATGGTTATTTTACCGTGAGCAGATGGCTCTTGAGCAGAGCGGTTAATTGTGAGCTCACCACTGAGTGGTGCATTAAGGCGGAAATCGCTTGGCAGGAGTGGGTCGAGCATTTTGAGATTAATCTGTGTTGCTTTTAAGTGGGCCCGCGAGGCTTTTTTTGTTTGCCAATTGATTTGACCACAGAGCTGTCCTTGACGGTCGCTTTTTAGACAGAATGATGATAGCGACAGTTGTTGGCGGCCAAGTGTTATAGCAAGAGGTTTTGTTAATTGCCAATTGGCTTTTGCAGCACCGCGCATTTTTAGTGTGGTAAGCTGACCTTGCCACTGCTGCTGGGTGAGGTCAAATGCGCCTTGTGCTTGTGCCGTTGCCTGTAATAGCCGTGAATCGATTTTCATTTGCCACTGTTGTTGGTTAAGTTTACCTGTTGTTGTGAGATCGAGCTGACGAATCGTCTGTTTTAGTGTGCGTAGTTGCTGAATCTGTAGCGCCAGATTAATATCGCCTTGTGGCTGCCAGAGTAAATCAGTTTTGGCAGTAAGGGATTTTAGTGTCAGGTGGCGAAAGTAGAGATTATTAATTGTGGTGTCTGTTTGTAGACGTGGATGGGTACGACTGCCTGACATTTGGCCACTGCTTTCGATAGTACCAGCAGCGGTGGGGTAGAGAGTTTTTAGATTGGGAATATGGACTTTCCAATTAAGCTGCCACTGCTGATTAAGCTCACCATTTAGTGTTAAACGATTTTGCCCGACCGTTAATTTTGCCTGATTAATGGTTAAATGATTTGGGCTATAATTCATTTTCCACTGCCCGTTAAGAGGTTGTTGTAACCATTTGCCATGCAGGCTTTTCATCTGCCAATGTAGTTGCTGTAATCGTTGTTGGTATTTGCCACTAACCGTGGTGTCAAAATTAAGCAGGCTGCGCCACTGTGGCCATTTAATTCCAGGGTTGAGGTTGCTGCCTTGGCAGTGAAATTGCCACTGCCAGGTAGGTAGCCACTGTAGTTGGCCACTGGCGCTTAATTGCCCTTTTAACGTATTAATGGTGATAGTAGTAAAGTCGAGTTGTTGTAGGTTGCCATTGGCAACAACATGCCAGCGGCTTTGAGGTAGGCGACTGCCACTTATATTGCTATCAAATGTTAGGTTGTAGTGCTGCCGGTTGCCATGGAGATGAAATTTACCCTGTTTACTGGCAATCGAGCTCTCTCTTTTGATGATCCATACCAGCTGTTGCCATTGGCCAGTGAGATCAAAGTTGGCATTATCGGTTAGCCAGTCATTTGCTCTACCGTGCCAGTGGCTGATAAAAGGTTCCTTCATCAGACCATCGAGCGTCATCTGTTGACTATCGCCTTGTAAGGTTAATTGGCCATTGATTGCTTGACCACTATTTAGATGACCAGCAATCGTTAACGATAGATCGCTGTTAAAGGGAGCTGTCAATGCAACAGTACCTTTTGCAGTCAGCGTATAATTTTGTTGGTGTAGTTGTAATTGCTGAAGCTGTAACTGTTGCTGGGTTAATTTCATCTGGCTGTTAATTTGACTAATGACAGTGATATGATCGCCATTAATGATACGTAGTTGTGCAATGTTGGCCTGTTGAATAGTTACAGTAAATGGTGATGAGCTGTTTTTCTGAGACTCTTCTGTTTTTGACAGTTTGTCTGTTGTTGATGAAGTTTTGCGGCGATAATAATCAATATGGTTAATAGTTAATTTCTTCAATGTCAAATGGTGGCGCAAAAGTGTTAATAGATTACCTTGTAGTTGTAGGTGATCAATTTTTATCTGCTGTTGCGGTTGTTGATAGGTGAGTCCACTAAGTTTGATGCCGTGAATGGCACGACCATCCACCTGTTCAATGGTTAATTTTCCTGGAATAAACCATTTGGTCACAGCAATAGTAAGGCGTAGTCCTGGTTGTGTTGTTGCCATAAATAGTAGCAGTAGAGATAGTAACAATACTATGACAATAAGCGTATAAAGTAGACGTTTTAACTTCCTCATAACATCCCCACCGTGAATTGGATTTCTGGTTGCCTGCTGCTAACAAAGCGATTGTCACGATAATTGTGATGCCAGGCAGCACTAACGGCAATAGGGCCAACAGGAGAGTGCCAAATTAAACCACTGCCAATACCTTGGTTAGTGCCTTCATCGAGATTATCAAAGGCGTTACCCTGGTCAATAAAAATGGCTGCCCAGATATTGCCAAATAGACGTTGGCGCAACTCAGCGGTGCCGAGGAGAAGATAACGTCCCGGGCCAAATTTATAACTGTCATAGCCGCGAATACTGTGTGGGCCACCAGCATAATAGTTTAGACTAAGTGGCAGATCCTGGCGTTCGTGCACAGTGGTGTAGCCCCATTCACCACGCAGGAGGAAGCGCGTATAATGGGTGAGTGAAAATAAATGGGCATATTTAATGTCACTTTGGAAAAAATCAAAGCTGGAATAGGTAGCATGACTGGCGGCATGGAGCAGTAAGGTGAAATCGCTACCGTGACTTGGGTTTAGTGGTTTATTGAGTTTAGTGCGGCGAAAAGTCAGTGTTGGTATGAGTGCATTGCTGTTTTGATGTGGTTCATCGTCATCAAAGCGGAATCTTTCATGCAGATAGACCAGTTGATAAATATTTTTCCAATCTCCCTGTTGGGTTAAATAGCCCACACTAAGACGTTGACCAGTACTTTGGCCATCTTGTGGTGTAATGTAGAAACTGCTGGCGGTTAAGGCATATTGATTGCGTGTTGGCTGTTTGCCAGGAATGATATATTGTGCAGAAAAACTATTACTGACTTCCGATAGTTGTGTTTGTGCTTTAAATTTGTGACCATAGCGGTTGACCCAACGCCAGTTGACACCGATGGTTGCACGTGGGCCGGTACCAGTACCGTAACCAGCACCGAGTTCGTAAGCCTTGCGGTGGTTTTTTTCCAGATCAATTTTGATAGGAATATGTTGGTTGTCACTCTTGTCTAGTTGTGGTGTGACCTTTACCTCAGAAAAATAACCGCTACTGCTTAATTGATGCTGTAAATTTATCAATTGTGTTTCACTATAGATTTCACCAGGATTGAAATTGAGATACCGGTTTAACAGCTTTGTGCTTAAGGGCGATGCTGAGAAGGTGGCATGGCCAAAGTAGTAGCGCGCACCACTGTCGAGAACAATTTCGATAACACAAGTGTTGGCATGGCGGTCAATAATAATATGATTTTTTACTAGTTTGGCATGAATATAACCGAGTTGACGAGCGCGCACTAATAGTGCTTCGGTGGTATCCTCATAACGTTTGCTGGTGAAGATTTCACCCTGTTTGAGCGGAACGGTTTTAAGCAGTTCGGTCAGTTGCGGGTTGTTTTTACCGCTACCGCTAATTGCCAAATGTAGTTGAGTAACACGCAGAGGGGTTCCAGGGGTAACGACATAGGTCGCGATCCAGTTATTACCATCATGTTGGAGTGAACGTTCGATTTTTGGATTAAAATAGCCGTAAGGGGCGATAGCGGTTTTAATCTGTTTGTTGCCTTGGCGGTAATAGTGGCGAATCAGCTGCGCTGTCAAATTCTTCTGTTCAACATTTTGGTTTAGCTGTAGTCGTTTCTGTGCATTTTTTAGCGCATCACCTTTCAGCCCCTCAATTTGTG
>JANQHY010000102.1 GCA_028282395.1 Gammaproteobacteria bacterium | reverse complement strand
GGAGCAGGCTATGCGATGACGATATCCGCCTGGATTAATGGGGTGTTAATGGTACTTTATGTAATTGCAACTCCCACCATCCGCCGCCTAAAACTACTGCAGCATAGCTGGCCAATATCATGGGCAGTAGTGAAATCACTCTTCCTTACCGGCCTACCCATTGCCATCTCTATTATTGTTGAAATCATTTACATGTTGATCCTAGTATTCTTCCTCGGTTTAGTGAGCATTCATGCCCAAGCTGCCTATCAGGTGGTCTCACAATTAACACTAATCCCCTTGATGATCCCATTTGCCATCAGCCAGTCATCGACTATCCTCCTCAGCCAACATCGTGGCAAAGGGGAGTCAGATCGGCTGCTCAGCTCAGCAGTATTGGCAATTATTGTAGCGCTACTACCAATTTTACTCGTCTCTCTTGTTTTCTGGTTTGCACCGCATCTGTTCATTAACCATTTCCTCCCGCCCCATCAAGCGGGAGACCATTTAACACGTGTTATTGCTGTCCATATGTTAATGATTTCCGCCATCATACAAATTGCTGACTCAGTCAGAATGACTATTCTCGGCGCAATGCGCGGTATTAAAGATATTAAAATACCTCTCTACGTCAACCTAATCTGCTTCTGGCTGATTGGCCCACCATTCATTGCTGCTGTCGGTCTATGGCTCAAACTCGGACCCGTGGCAATGTGGGCCAGTGACGGCATTTTGGTCATTCTGTCAACGATTTTACTCACCTGGCGCTTTCTCTCTAAAGTCAGAACACTTTGATAAGCTATCCTCCCCAACTATTAAAACATCTCTTCCAGTGTGGCGCACGCACCCCCATTGTCATTGCGAGCGCAGCGAAGCAATCCAGGGCCCTCCACCTCTGGTGGAGAACGAGAAACGTTTGACATTGTAATCAAGAGAACGCCAGTTTTTTTAGGTGGGAAGTTGCGAAACGCTTGTATAGATTGAGCCAAACAGATTAAGCGTGTAATATCTGTAAAGTAGAGAATCGCGAAGGAGAAAAAAGCAATGACGGCACGTTTTATCCATGTACTCACTGCTATTGTTATTTTTGCAGCCGGGGCAGCCATCTTTACGCTGTTTTTACCCGATCAGTTTACCCTTGCAGAAGCCCATGCTGTATTGCTAGCACAAGGCATCTCCCACCATGGCTGGCTACCGATTGCTAAAGCCTATCAAGGTGTTTACGATAGTCATTTCTCTGCCATTCCCTCACTGATCTACTTTATGACCAAAATTCCTGGTGTTGAAATCGCTATCAGTGCCCGCACTGCGGTACTGCCAGCTGCTGCAGCATCAGGCTTGACGCTAGCTTTTACCTATCTGATCAGCGTCCTACGCTCAAAACAGTGGGGCACCATGTCGGTATTGTTCCTGTTTAGTATCGAGGCATTTTTTCTACATAGCCGCACACTCTCTGTCTACCCATTCCTTGTTGCTGTCGTCACATTGACACTTTTTGTTACCATAATTTTTGAAACTGAAGGCATCCTGTTTTACATCATGCTAGTCTTGGCATTTTTGCTAGGGTTTGCAATTAGCGGTGCAATCGGCTTACTCCTACCATTATTAATGGTGGTGATTTATCTATTATGGCGTCGCCAGTGGATGAAATGTCTCTGTGCTATTGCCTGTGGAATCGCTACTCTCGTGGTCGCGGAAGCGATATTATTTGGCCTGGCGCTCGAGATTGGTGGCAGTGAAATCGCTTTAGTACAGAAATCTTTTGCTGCACAACTCGCCGCCATATTACCGCACACAACACCGATCTGGAACCAGGATGACTGGCATGAGCTGCTCTACTTTATTTTACCATTGATTGCTACCATCTTTACCGTGGTCGGCTGCTGGCGCCTACTGGTCATTACGAAGCAGTCGTGGGAGATGCAGTTCATCCGCTCACAGGTAACCTGGATTGGATTGATTATTGTATTAACCATTTTTCTGCCCAAACCAGCGCCATTCATACTGCTGACTGCGCCATCAATGGCAATAACCGGCGCGTATTTATTTAATCACGAGAACCCCTCGGCATTAACCGTGCTATTACGTCATCTATTAACGTTTGTTTTTATCGTGATCCCGTTGCTGACACTACTTCTCACCGGCGCGGCATTCGTCTATAACCGCCTGCACCACAACGCGCCATCAGACTTTTATCTTTCCGCCTCAGTTTTACTCGCCTTCCTGACAATTCTGGCATTCTTTCTTGGTTTTCCTGGCACTATGCGTCGCCATAAAAACTGCTCCTCTCTACTGATGAATGCCATCATTGCCTACCTGATTTTTAATCTGGCTATTGTTGTCCCCATACTCACTTATCATCGTCAACAGCAGCATAAACTGGTCCCAGCGGTTGTTAAGCTAGCCAATGCCCATCCGAAAGCGAAAATCATCTTTTATCAGATAAAACCAGGCAATGAGGATCAACTGTTTATGGTACGGTTACCTTGGAAGAAAAATGCTCCTACATTTATTGATAAGTCGGAAAAAATTGAGAAAAGTGCATCAGGTAGTTATTTTATCGCTCCCAGTAAAGCCTATGACAAATTGCCTCAAGCGCTAAAAAGCCAAACAAAAGTTATTGCTAAGGGCAACGTAAACAAAAAGTCACTACTACTCTTTACTTACGGAAAAGAGACTGCTACTGCTAAACCCAAAAAGTAATATAGAGAAAGAGAATAACGCCAAAATTGGCCAAGTAATGAAATAGTTTTATGTTAATTATTCAATACAGAAAAATTATTGGTTTAATCGCTATCGCATTTATCTTTACTGCGGCATGCATCACTATATTTGTACCGTTAATACTTAATCGCCCACTCACCTTAGCACCAAAACATAGTATCAATGCTACACAAAGAGAGGCCTTTATTAATGAACTCCTACCATTAATTATTAAGGCTGATGAAGAGATTCTCCAGGAGCGTCAAGGAATTTTATCATTGCAACAGATATGGCATCGCACTGGGAGCCTAACTGTCACTGAGCATTACTGGTTAATTCAGATTGCCAAACAGTATCGTGTGCCGATACCTCCACGCCCATCACCGCTCTTCTGGTCAACGCTGTTGCTACGCATTGATATCATCCCGCCATCCATGGTTCTCGCTCAAGCTGCGGTTGAATCTGCATGGGGAACATCACGGTTTGCCCAACAAGGCAATAATCTATTTGGTCAGCACTGCCATTCACCGGGATGCGGCATTGTACCAAAAGCTCGACCTAAAGGAGCAATCTTTGAAGTGAGCGTCTTCCCAACACTATTTGATGCCATCATTGCTTATATGCATAATCTCAACACCAACCACCATTACCGTAAGATGCGTAAATTACGTCAATCATTGCGAAAAAATGATCAACCAATTACTGGTTTAACGTTAATCAAAGGCTTGAGTGATTACTCATCGAGAAAAGATACCTATATCAAAATCATTGAGCAAACTATTCAGCACTATCGGCTAAAGCAGTACGATGCATTATAACCCATTTAGTCGAGTAGGAGTGTCAACATTCCACCCGTCACGACCAATAGCATCCCAACCATGCCAATTACGCCTGGCAAATGTCTCCAGATCATAAATCCACATATACCTGAAAAAACAACTGTCATATAAGAGAGCGGTGCAATGGTACTAGCTTTAACATATTGCAAAGCACTGGTAAAAAAGACTTGAAAAAGATAGTAACTCGCACCAGAGAGAATCATATAGAGAAGCTGAGTTGATGATGTTGGCTGCCAGTTGAAAATAACAAACGGTAGGCCAGTTAATGTACCAATTAAAAAGAAATAGAAAATAATCCGGTGCATGGGTTCTTTGTGAAACTTTAACTCTCTTACTAACACCATGGTGATACCAAAAAACAGGCCTGACAGGATACCGAAAATAGAACCGAAATGTAGAAAATCTCCCTTTGGGTTGAGAATCATCATAACGCCAACAAAACCGATAACCATCGGCAGCCACAACTCACGAGCGATTTTGACTTTCAACCAAATTAACAACACCAACGGCACCCATAATGGTGCGGTGTTAAGCAACAGTGTTGCATTGATTAGTGGAATGGTTTTAATTGCGGCTAAGAGAAAAACATAACACAGCACGCCACCAACGCCACGCAAAATATGCATTCCCAGCCGCTCTGTTTTAAGGCTACCAATTCGGTGACGCATTAATAACGGTAGAAACATGACAAAACAGGTGGCAAATTCAAAGAACAGGACATTCATCATCGGCAGCTGGTGCAGTACGAATTTAGAAAATACGCTATTCAACGCTAGAAAAAAAAACGCGATGGTACCAATCAAAGCACCTATCCAACTCTCTTTTGCTCGTCCTCTTAACATCAACATATTGATAACCATCTATTATTTAAAGGAAATTTTGCAATACATTATTAAAATGCCACCAAGACAAAATGGGCCAGACTAGCAACACCTCAGCACACATTAAAGCCGATACCGTTGCTTCCTTCCGGACCTGGCGGGGTTTTCGACTCAACATTGCGAGGGCACCAATCTGACCACGGCGACATCATAACGAAAGTCATCAAGATTGTCAGCACTCTGCAACAAAAAATCGACGTTATCATACTTTAGCATGGGCCCAGATCAGGCAGTTCCGACCTACTGCGCGCGACTCATCGCAATCTGCTGATCGGGCTCTTCAGTCTCTGCCATGCCCTCATTCACAATCGTCTCTTTGAAGAAAAGCACTACAATCAAAGCTATGACCAGCGTGATAGGGAAAATCAGAAAACCACTATGGTAATTAGCACTACTATAGTACGCAATACCATTCACTAGCTTGCCATCCCAACCTAAATCCATCAAACGGCCAAACAGTGGCTGAAAAAAACCTGCGCCGCCCATAATAATCGATGACGCCACTCCCAATGCCGCACCTCCCTGACTGGAATCATTGTTTTCTGCAATGGCTGGGTAGGTCAATATCTGCGCACTAGTAACAAACCCAAGTAGGAAAAAGAGAACAATTAGCATAGAAAAAGAGAGGTGAGGCAGATACATAATCGCCAGCACCACCAATATTGATAAAACAGCAAACAGTATCATCGGCAATTTACGCCGCCCAAGACGATCAGAAAACCAACCGACAACCGGTGCACCAACAATAGTGCCGAAAAAGATCATCGATGTTACATATGAGGCATGTTGCGTCGTCAGATGCTGTTGCTGAGTTAAAAATAGTACGCCCCAAACTGCTCCCAGCAGCATAATGGGCAGATTAAGTAGGCTGGTATACACACCCAATAACCAGTTAGCTGGCCGCCTGGCAACCACTTTTAACGTATGCAATAGATCCTGATAGCTAAATGAGCGCATAAGCCTGGCCTGCCTGGGATAATTTGGTGGAAAATCACGCACGACCAACAGAATTAACAGCAGAAATAACGCTCCCACCGCAGCATTGACAAGTAGTGCCTGGCGCCAACCTAGTCTGCTCACCAAGATTGTTACTGGCGTTTGCCCGGTTACGCCACCCAACATCATAATCGTCACAATTAATCCTGAAACCAGTGCCGTATGGCGTGGCGGAATCCAGCGCGAAGCTAAACGCAAACAGGCAAGAAAAGGCAGCGCACCACCTATCCCGGTAATATAATGTGCGGCCATTGCTTGATAGATTGAGGCTGAGAAAGCAAACCCAACCGTTCCAGCTAAACAGAGTAGCATTGAAGCAGTAATTAGCTTGCGTGTTGAAATACGATCTAGAGCAACACCCGCCGGAAAAATGAAAATTAAGTTGGCGATTAGGTAACAGGAGGAGATCAAACCAACCTCTGTTGCCGTGATGGAGAAAGTGCGCATCAAACTCTGGCTAATGGCATTGAACATCATTAACTGAACAAACACATAAAAAGCAAGTAGGGCTGCAACTAAGCAAACTACCCAACCACGTATCGAATTTCTCTGTATGGCCGCAGTCATTCCCCCCCCCTGATTGTATTAAAGAGCTATCTATTTTTTAACAGCCGCTGCTTCTGGCGCTTCCAGTCACGCTCCTTGATGGTTTGACGTTTATCATGCTGCTTTTTACCACGTGCCAAGCCTAGCTCGCACTTAACCCGCCCCCGCCTCCAATAGAGTGATAATGGCACTAATGTGTAACCCTCAATATCGAGTTTACCAATCAGCTTCTTAAGTTCTTCAGCATGTAGAAGCAGTTTACGGGTACGAACCGGGTCAGGATGAATATGGGTGGAAGCTGATGCCAATGGCGTAATATGGGCACCAAATAACCAAGCTTCACCTTTTTTGATAAACGCATAGCTTTCGGTAAGATGGACACGGCCAGCACGCAGACTTTTCACCTCCCAGCCCTCTAGTGCTACACCCGCCTCAAAGTGCTCTTCAATGGCATAATCATGGCGTGCCTTACGATTGGCAACAATCTCATCTGGCCGACTTTTTTTCTTTGCTTTGCCCATTTTAACCTCAACTCTCATCCTGGCTGTTTAACAAACTTGCCCCATTTTCAGTAATAAGGGGACAAACAGACCACGAACACCTCCGATTTAATCAGGAGCACGCTTGCGAATCAAGGGCGAATAGGTGAAAATAGCCCTCTTATTAACGACAAATAGCGACTATGACAACAAAACTTCATCGTGCAGAAAAGGTGCCCTATTCCGACCAGCAGATGTTTGCCCTGGTTAATGATGTCGACCATTACCCTGAATTCCTGCCCTGGTGCAAGAATAGCGAGATTCTTGAACAGAGCGAGAACGAGATGGTTGCACGGCTTGAGATGGAAACCAAAGGGGTACGCAGCAGTTTTATTACCCATAACCTCCTTGTTCCACACCAGCAGATTACCATGAAGCTGGTTGAAGGACCATTTAGTCAGTTCTCTGCTAGCTGGCACTTTGAAAATATAGAGGAGAACTACTGCCGCGTAGCACTTGATATGAAATTTCAATTCTCCCATAAGCTGATCTCAATGTTATTTAAACGGCTATTTCATCAAGCTGCCAACACGATGGTTGAAGCGTTCTGTCAACGTGCAGAAGCTATTTATGGCGCTCCACAATGATTAAGGTTGAAGTTGTCTACGCTGCGTCTACTGAAGAGCAGTGGTTAGTAACGGTTGATGTTCTCCCCAATGCAACGGTAGAGGATGCTATTATCGCTTCTGGCTTACTGCATCAATATCAACAAATCAATCTACAGAAAGTACACGTAGGCATCTTTGGTAAAACTGCAAAATTAACGACACGGCTTAATCCTGGTGACCGGGTTGAAGTCTACCGCCCACTTAAAGTTGATCCGAAAGAGGCGCGGCGAAAACGTGCCAAAGCAGCGAAGGTGCAAGATAATTAGGCTGTTTCATTCACGTTCTCAGGTTAAATCAATTCTCTTTTTAGGTGTTTGACTCGTTTTTCTATAAGTAACAGAAAGAACCCGATCGGGACGATTTTATTAAAAAGTTGTCATAAAATAATAGAAGCGTCCCGATCGGGTTGATTCACTGGCGGCTTAATACATAGAAAAAGTGTCTAAAATTCAAATGAATTGATATCTACTTAAGAGAGTAGTAAGCCTAGACTATAAATCTAGCTTCTTTTCGAATATTAGGTTAGATGGATTAAGCTGGATGCTCTTCCAAAACCATTTCGATCTCTTGTAGTAACTGCTGGTAGAGCGCTGATATCCGTTCTGTGGCAATAATATCACTATCTGCCAAAGCGCTTTCTAATGCAGCACAACAGACCTGTAGGTGAGCCATCTTATGGTGGCCAGCACTAATATGCAGGCGTTGCACACTCTCTTTCAGTTGGCTCCAGTGTTGTAATGTCCACGCTTCTTGCAATGCTTGACGCTCTTCAGAGAGACTTTTAATCCACTGCCGTAGCAATCCATCCACACTAGTGCGATCACTACTAATGGATTTTGCCTGTATAGCAAAATTAAGAATAGGTACAATCTTACCGTTGAATTTGGATTTCGGGTGCGCCGCCCCACCCTCCTTAAGATAGTTATTATAAATTATTTTTACTGTCTCTTCGGTTAAGGGTTTAGCAAATTTCTGTGACATGCCGGCAGCAATACAGCTCTCTTCATCAATACTACGAAGGTGTGCAGTTAACGCAACAATAGGCGTTTCATGATTAGGTGAATCGATGTCATCACGAATAGCTCTAGCTACATCACGGCCATCACCATCAGGCAGACCAATATCCAGCAAGATGAGATCATAGCGGTGGACTTTAGCCAAAATAAGCGCCATTTTAATAGTTGTCGCTAACTCAACTTGACAACCCAATTTCTTAAAACGTATCTGCCCTGCCCACTGTGCCAGACAATTATCCTCAACCATGAGAATTTTATAACGCGCCTGTATATCTTTTCTTACAACTCCTGATGCCATCGGCTCACCAATCAAATTTGAAAGTGAATGTGTAGAATCACTTTCAACCGTTGCAATTCCCACCCCGGAAGTCGCACCAGCTACTTCAAATTCTTTATTAAACTGTTGCCTTACTGGGCAACCAAATTGACCTTCG
>JANQHY010000054.1 GCA_028282395.1 Gammaproteobacteria bacterium | reverse complement strand
CTGCGGTTGGAGGATTATTTAACCCCCCAACCAAAAAAGCAAAGAAAACAGCACCGGCCGCCATGATGAATGGCATGTCACCAGTCTTATGAGCTTTCGGAAACTGACGCAGCAAGGTCAGTATGCAGACGAGTGTGACGAGATAGGGAGCCGTCAACATTAAACTGGATTCGTCATAGGCACCGCGATAATAGTCAGCTAGCCGGCGTAGGATAGGTGTGAAACACCAAATGAACCAGTTAAAGTTGATATAGAATATCGGATGAAAAAAATATAAATAAACGGCGACGATTAAGCTGCCCGCTGGAAAAGCAAGACGCATTAATGTGCCTGCACCTGCCAGGCTACCCAACAAGGTAATTACAAACAAACCAATGGTCGCTGTCCACGCTAAAGCCGGTTGTTCTAGCAGCGATAGATGACGAGTACTTGGTGTTGAAGGGTCTACTAATGAAGGAGCCATGATATGACGTCGCTAATCCTAAAAATTAGAGCTTTTAAAGGGGCAATGCACTGAGTTTTTTGTTGATCTAGCGAGGTTGGGAGAACTAAGGGTAATTAAGGTACAGGTATGATTACTCCAAATTCACTAGCGCCTCCTGATGGCAAAGCGAAATAGAAAATTGTAGGCAGTAAAACAAACTATCTCCTGACTCACAATCTCAGAGTGGCTCTGCTAAGAGGATATTGCACAATCTATTTGGTAAAGGCCTTTTATCAGTTTGAAGCTAAGATTTCATAGTATTTATGTTTATTCGAATCAGAGGTGATTTGTAATTTCAGGAACGCTTTAAAAAAACTTTTTGAAGGTATCGAATATCATCAAAATTGACAATTAAGCTTGGAGGAGAGACTCTCAGAATCAGAGGATAGCACCCTATTACAAGAAAGAAGCGAATTGATGTAGAAACGAGCAAAGCAAGCCCTGCGCCGACCAACTCATATTGAGGTATTAATATAAGCATAAGTGGAACTGTAATTCCCAACCCTACTCCTTGCAAGAGAGTCACAATCCCGGGCCTGCCCGCTGCCATAAACGATTTTGCTAGCAACCAATTCATCCCATTAATCAGGACTGAAATTAGGAGAATACGAAAAACAGTTGTTGCAGCTACGAACTCCTGACCATATAGCAAGCCTAAAAAAAATGGGCCGAGAAACATTAATGGCAGTACACAAAGCAGCGTTAGCGCAGTGCTAATGCGGACGGCCCGTCCAGTCAAAGCAACAATTTCAGGAACTGGACGAGCCGAAGTCTTTGGCAACAGGACAGTGTCAATTGCAGTCTCGAATGTGTTTAGCACTCTGGATAAGCTGAATGCAACGACATAAAGTCCCATAGATGTTGCATTCAGCATGCCAACAACGATAGCTTGTCCGATTTTGTCTGATAAAGAACCTATTAAGTCAATTCCATAAGCCTTCGAGCCGTATTCCAACAAAAGCTTGGAGGTTTCTCCAAAGCGAGTTAATTGGAAATCATAACGAGATCGCAGCCGATTAAACATCCAAATGCTAATAGGGATAATCGGCAGAGCATACGCCATCCCAAACACAATAGGACTGCTAACGTTAAATCCAATCATCACAAGAAGAGATGCCAGAGTCGCTAGTGGCACAAAATACCGCAACTGATTTGACACTGTAAATTCGTCTCGAGCTTCAAAGGCACGAGTGAAGACTAAATTCAACAATACGACTGGCGAAATCAGCATAAACCACTGAGCGGCACGAATCACAGATAAAGAATATTGTGCCAGCCAATTCGGAAGAAAAAGAATCCCGAGTAATGAGGCTAAAAATCCTAACCCTGTGGATAGCACAACAGCAACAGAAAATAGCTGCGATTTCCTTTCAGGATATTTTTTGATGTTGTAGACTAAGGCTTGCGGGATCCCCAGGGTCATTGCAAAAGCCAGCAATTGTGGCCAGAGGATAGCGGCTGCCATCTCTCCTCTTCCCTGAGTTCCTAAAGCCCGGGCCGTGATGATTCCAGTGCCCATGTTGATTCCCAGAATACAAACTTTCACTACAAAAGTTTGTATTGTGGCCGTGGAGGCATTGCGCCCGTCCATCAAAGAAAATAGCCGTTTTATCGTATTCGATAACATTGATAAATATCGCACATATAAAGGGACGAAGTCGCTCTAAATTTAGCCAAATATCAAGAACCGCCAGCAGCCATCGACTTCACCGATTCTCCTTCCCAACCAAGCTGCCAACTCAAATAAATCTGACTTATGACGCAGCTTCAAAAATGAGGAGGGAAGATGTCGCCATCCACCAAATATGAGCTTTAGTTTGTCAATCAATCTACCTTTTCCAACATATTTACGGTAAATCCAGATGCCTCCTTTTCCCCAGTTATAATGTTGAATATACGTTTTTCTGAGATCATGGCGTAGGCGATATTCGACTATCGAATCTGGGACGAAGGTAAGTTGATATCCTGCTAAGGACAATCGACAACAATAGTCTGTATCTACGGTATAAAGGATTGATTCATCAAAGCCACCAACGGAATTGTGAACCTCTTTTCTAATTCCCATATTACAAGAGGGGGCAAGTCGTATGCTCGGATGAAGGCGGCATATGAAAACATCTTTCTGAGGCTTATCCTTGGTTCCGAAAGGGGTTTCTTTTGGAATTCTCCACGCTTCATTGATGTGCTCTAGAGTAATGCTCCCTGCAATAAATTCATGATGGTCTAAAGCCTCAGACATTGCTTTGAGCCAATTTTTGCCCACTCTATCATCTGAATCACAGAAAAGTATTTTACTCCCTTCGGCGTGATTGACGCCGACATTGCGAGCATGGCTAGATCCTTGTTTATTTAACGCTTTAATAATTCTTAGCTTCGGAAAGCTGCTATGATACTCCTCAACAATCTCTAATGTCGAATCTGTTGAGCCATTATCAACGATCAATAGTTCCCAATCACCAGAATAATTTGCCTCTAATAGTGCCTTTAGCTGAGTCTCAATAGTTTTTGCTGAATTAAAGCAAGGTATAACAACGCTAAGGTCCATAGCTGAATGGTCTCCTTAAATTAAATAAAAACTTGAATTGAAGAAATCAGCCAAAAAATAACACTCGACTCTACACAATAAGAACGGTCAGGATTGCTATCAAAAACAAAAACTGATACAGAAAGAGCAGTAATCACCTTATGACGCTTGATGACATCAACATATCTCCAGCAACAAAAAGAATAATATGGATCTGGATTTAATCAATGATTAAAAACTGCCAACAACCCTCAAGCTCACCTATTCGATATCCTATCCACGCTGCTAACTCGAAGATATCTGACTTATAACGCAGCTTTAAAAACAAAGAAGGTAAGTGCCGCCATCCGCCAAAGATGAATTTCAACTTGTCGATTAACCGACCTTTTCCATAATGCTTTCGGTAGACAAGAACACTCCACTTGCCCCATTT
>JANQHY010000048.1 GCA_028282395.1 Gammaproteobacteria bacterium | reverse complement strand
GTTAAATAATCGACCAAGAAAAACCTTGGGCTATTTAACACCAGCAGAAATGTGGCATAATCTAAAATAGGTGGTTGCACTTACAACTTGAATTCGCCTAGCTTTTGGTAAAAATAGTGGTACCGCAAATGAAAGTGAAATTCCAACCAATACCGAGTAGAACCAGCCCCAACCAATAATGCATCAGCGTTATGCCGGTTAAATTTACAATAAGAGAGAATAGCAAAAATACAAACCCAATGAAAATCACGCTAATATTGCCAATTTTCTTTGCAATTAGCCCGGTGACCAGTGAAGGTAAATACATTGCCATTAGATGGCTTTGCATCACAAACCCCGCTTGGGCAACTGAAAAAGCGTGGACTTTATGCATGGAGATTGGCATAGCAACCATTCTCCAAGCCATCATAAAATACGATAAACATGCAACGGTTATCGCTGGAATCAAATTAGCAGTAATCGGTTTGTCATGCGCAAGATGGGTTTGAGGTTGATTCTGTGGATAACTATTCTCAAGCGCTGTGCGATAGAGCATCAATCCTATAAGCGCCAACAATAGCACCAAACAAGCGCCCATCATTGATCCCATGTAGATCTCATTCGTAATAAATTTTGCTCGCGTCGCTATCTCAGTGCCGAAAAAAGCACTAAACGCATTAGCGAATAGCAACACTGAAACCCCAAAACTGTGCATTTTTACCGGCAGCGTTTCAATCACTGCAAAACGATACTGCTGAATAAAAGCATTATTGATACCAACTAATAGCATACCAAAACTAAACCAATAGAAAGCGCTAAAATATAAAGCAACCACACAAACAATAGCGCCAATCAATGCTAGAGAACAGGCAAGCATATTGCCGCGTTTGCGACCAACCCAGTTCATAAATGAAGCGGATGGATAGGCAGCCAAGGCAGCACCGATCACCAGTGTCGCCACAGGCAAAGTAGTTAACACTTTGGTTGGTGCTAAATGAATGCCAGAGAGTGAACCAACAAAAACACAAATGATTGTCGCCATCATGCCAAAAAGTTGCGCAATGAATAATGAAACAGTATTTTGATAATGCGTATTTTTCATTAAGTCTCTATTTTCCTTATAGTGTAATATTGACAAATAGTGTGTGATAGCTCTTGTCTTATGTCAAATGAGACCTCCTCTGACTACTATTCTTAGCAGGTAACTCTCGTCATTTGGCGGCTTGATAGTATTATAGAGAAAAGCATGCTAGTCTTCTAAAATTGTAATTGATAAGCGCCAAATATTGCATTAAATTAAGAGGTTACCCATGGGATTAGGAAAAAATACTATCGCCTTCTTTGAGAAATTACAGCGGGATATGGAGGCTGCACCTCCTCCTCCAATAGAAAATATACCCATTGATGAATTACGCTCGGGCTGTGCAACGGCTTTTGCCGAGTATGCTGGCCCGTTACCTGATGGTGTAGCTCCCCAGGACTTTACCCCTTCACAGTTGCCACTGAAAAATGATCTTAACGTTCCTGTCATCACGTATACACCAAACTCTTTTAGAAAAAAAGAGGATGATACAGCAATATTTTTCCATGGTGGTGGATTTGTTACTAATTTGTTGAATGCACACATGCCTGGAATCGCAACAATGGCCAATCAGGCAAACTGTAAAGTTATTGCTATTGATTACCCGTTAGCACCTGAATTTAAAGCGAAACAAGTAACAGAAATTTGTTACGAGGCAGTTAACTATTTATTTGAGCACTCAGAAGAACTGGATCTTAATTCAAGTAAGATTACCATCGTTGGTTATAGCTCCGGCGCCAATTTAGTCGCTGGTATTGTTAATCGCTCTCGTCTTGATTCTATCATTAATTTTAAACAACAAATTTTAATGAGCCCATGGCTGGACTTATCATTCTCTATACATAAAGATAATCCTTTCCTAAGCTATCAAGAACAAGATCAGATGCAGACAACAGAGGCGTTAGAGTACTTTACTACGCTCTACATAGGAACAGAATCACCTAAAGCACCCCATATTTCTCCAGTTTTTGAACCAGACCTATCTGATTTACCTCCTACAACTATTATTATGCCGGAATATGATCGTTTACGAGGAACAGCTGAATTCTATGCTGAACGGCTAAAAGATGCGGGAGTTTCAGTGAAACGAATAGTTTGTGATGGCCAAACCCATAATTTCTTCATTTGCAGAGCAGTTATGGATGATGGCGTTAATCCCGCGGAAGAGATAGCTCAAGCAATACATCAAGTACCAGACTCTTCTGTAGACTCTTAAAGCCTATAGCAAGTATTTTAGAATAGTTGGTTCAGAGAGCTTTATAAATCCAGAGAGTTGTTTGAATACACATTATCATTATCTACTTCTGGTGTATTCTGCGTATGTTGATTAACAGCATAACTTTGAGCTAACTTGGCAGCCGATACATTAGGCGATAATTGATGTGCTCCGCGACTAAAGTTTTTAGCTTCTTGCTCGAGAAGTTCCAAATCTTCTTTCTTCACATTGACCATACCGCTTTCGCTTACTTGTTTAAGAAAGTTATAAGCATCTACGGGGTTGTTAAACTCAATTTTTAAACAATTATCACTCAAAAGCTCAAAGCTATAGTCCTTACCAAGCTTCAGATTATTGCTAGTTGCAAAATCTGTTAACGCAGATTCCACATCATCCAAGGTATAATCCGAGTTAAGAATAGCTTCAATTTCAATATATTTGTTATTGCGCGTCGCTATTTTATTAGTGATCTTAGGATCTTGCTTAGAATGATGATCAATAGTAGGATTATAATCACCATCGTCATAAAGCCTATCTGATGGCGACATAGGTGTCTGAAAGTTTTCACTTTCTTTTCTGCGCTTTGTATACATTTACCTGCCCTAAAACTGGAATATTTTTTATACTACAATCTTATATATTATAACTTACATTAGGGCAACAAGTCAAATTAGCGCATTCAAAAATCACCCTTGAAATCATCTCAAACTGGCTTAAGCGGCTTTATTTGATCTTACCCTCTCCCACAGAAATGGTTTTCTAACAACGCCCCTTTAAGGTGATTCCACGGCAGTGAGCCATCCACAGAAATTGTGGATACACCTGTTGATAACTTTGTAAACTGGCAGCAGATATAGGCTGAATAGCCAAGTCCAAATATTAGCCACAGCATTTGCCTCGTTCACTTGTCTAAAGCACGCTCAGACTTGATTAAATTAGCTAATTGGCGTAAAGTTCTGACTAAACAGGCCACTGATATTGTGGAGAGAGCAAAATCGGTAACTACTAGAGAGGAGAGAAATGAACGCTAATAATGTCGTCAAATTTCAGGTCTATCGCTACAACCCTGACAAAGATAGTAAACCTACTATGCAGGAGTATGAAGTAGATATTGAAAAACAGCGCTGTATCATGGTACTCGATGCCCTGTTTGCTATCAAAGAGATGGATAGCAGCCTCTCTTTTCGCTGCTCCTGCCGTGAAGGGGTATGCGGCTCTGATGGCATGAATATTAACGGTGTTAACCGCCTAGCCTGCATCACACCCATTCGCTCACTCAAAGGCCCCATTATTATTCGTCCACTGCCTGGCCTGCCTGTCATTCGTGACCTTGCTGTGGATATGTCAGTTTTCTACAAGCAGTATGAAAGTATTGAGCCCTATCTGCAAAATGACGAAGCAGAACCAGCGCAAGAGCGCCTGCAATCGCCAGAAGAGCGCGCGAAACTCGATGGCCTCTATGAGTGCATTCTCTGTGCCTGCTGCTCAACAGCTTGTCCATCATTCTGGTGGAACCCAGATAAATTTGTCGGTCCAGCAGGGCTGCTACAAGCTTACCGTTTTATTGCTGACTCGCGCGATACTGCAACAGCAGAGCGCCTCGAACGCCTCAGTGACCCTTTTAGCCTATTCCGTTGTCGCGGCATCATGAACTGTGTTTCCGTTTGTCCCAAAGGGCTCAACCCAACTCGGGCAATTGGCCATATTCGTTCAAAAATGCTGCAAGCTAATGTCCAAGAAGGAGGGATATCCGTCAGTGGCACATAGTGTGCCACGGTCAATAGACAGTAGTGGCATTGGGTATTGCCACTTAACCTGGGAGTAGCTATGACGCGGTTAATTGGCAGTATCTTAATGATTGTCGGCGTCTCTATCGGCGGCGGTATGTTAGCCTTGCCAGTCTCAACAGCCATGGGCGGATTTGGCAAATCCTCTTTGCTGCTCGTTGTCATCTGGTCAATCATGACCAGTGCCGCTTTTCTCATCCTTGAAGTGAATCTCTCACTACCGCCACAAAGCAATTTAGTCTCCATGGCTAAACAGACGCTCGGCCCTATTGGTGCTATTATCTGCTGGCTTGGCTATCTGCTACTGTTATATTGCCTACTCTGTGCATACACTGCAGGCGGTAGCGATATATTCCACAGTCTGCTAGCCGCAGCACATCTATCGACCAAGCGCTATCTTGACTCAATTCTGTTTATTGCGATTTTCGCCACGATTGTCTACTGTGGCATCCGCAGCGTCGACTATGTCAACCGCCTATTGATTGTCCTGAAAGTGGTAACTTTTATCGCCATGCTACTGTTTATCATGCCGGCAATAAAGCTCTCAAATTTAGCAACTGGCACCTTCCCACAACTTTTACCAGCGGTGATGGTGGTCGCCACCTCATTCGGCTACGCGATTATTGTGCCCAGTTTACGCGTCTATCTGAAAAATGATATTCGCCAATTGCGTTTGGCCATCTTGATTGGCAGTACGATTCCACTGATCTGCTATATTGCCTGGGATTATATGGTTCAGGGCTCTATTCCCAAACAGGAATTAGTCGCCATTGCACACGGCAGCGACGTTGTCAGTCAATTAACCCAACGTCTCAGTTACTATAGCCGCCATCAATGGTTGGCGCCCGTCATCCATATCTTCACATCCGTCTGCCTTCTCACCTCATTCCTCGGCGTGTCGTTATCATTAACTGACTTTCTTTCTGACGGCTTACAGATGAAAAAGGTTGGTTGGCGCAACCTGTTTATTCATGCACTGACTTTTTTACCAGCACTAGCGATTATTTTATTCTATCCACAAGCATTTATAGCTGGTATTAAATATGCTGGTATTAATTGTGTAATTATTCTCATGCTGTTGCCGGTCTTGATGGCATGGTCAAACCGCTATCATAGCAATCGTGCCACACCCTATCGAGTTTGGGGCGGCAAACCACTTCTATTGGTAATGTTTGTGCTATCGATAATTTTACTCGTGATTGCAATTGTGGAGCGTTAACCTATGAAAAATAAAACTCTCGGCACCACGCTACTCGTCATCGGCACCTCACTCGGGGGTGGCATGTTAGCCTTACCATCCGTTACAGCATCGAGCGGCTTTATCAAAGCCAGTCTGTTTCTTATTTTTGCCTGGATAGTCATGACACTCGGTGCGCTATTGATGGCAGAAGTGAATTTGGCGTTACCGCGTGATAATAATATTATCTCTATGGCACAAAAAACGCTCGGACGCTCAGGACAAATTGTTGCCTGGATTATCTATCTTGCCCTGTTCTATTCGTTACTATCGGCCTATATCGCTGGTGGCAGCGGCGTCGTCCAGGCACTGGCAAAGCCGTTACACGTTAATTGTCCAGCCTGGCTTGGCGCACTAATTTTTACTGCACTCCTTGGTGGCGTTGTCTGGCATGGCATCCACTCAATGGATCGACTCAATCGCCTTTTAATGAGTATCAAATTCGTTGCCTACATTGGCCTGATTGCATTAGTATTCCCTCATGTTCATCTACCCAATCTCACTGGTGGTAAAGCGATTCATCTATTTGGTGCGATGACAGTGATGATCACTTCGTTCGGTTTTGCTGGCAGTATTCCCAGTTTCTGCCGTTACCTTGATTACGATCCAAAAAAAATTCGCATCGCCGTTATCAGCGGCAGTACCATCACACTAATCTGCTACTTGCTATGGGATGCTGCTGTCCAGGGTAGCGTCCACGCTGCTGTTCTGACCCATAATGTTAAAAGTGGCAATGCTGTTGGCGGACTGATGTCCGCTTTAAGCGCCATTGCTAATAGCCATAGTATCTATCTATTCAGCCACCTTTTTATTAGTATCTGCATGTTCACCGCTTTTCTTGGCGTCTCTATTGGGTTATCCGATTTTCTTGTTGATGGTATGAGAATTAAAAAACGTCGTCATAAGCCATTAGTCTACGGCACCACTTTTTTACCACCACTTATGATTACACTCTTTTATCCTCACGCTTTCATTGTTGCATTAAGTTACGCCGGTATTTTCTGTCTAATTCTCCTGATGCTAATGCCAGCTATGATGGCCTGGCAAGGTCGTTATAAGAAGAACCTCAACGGCCGCTACCGTGTATGGGGTGGACAACCGCTGGTCTTAATTGAGATAATCCTGGGTGTGCTTCTCGTTGCAACCGCAATTGTGGTAAGAGTACATAGCGCCAATTGATTCAATAGAGGAGAAAGTGGATGTCAACAACTGATAATCGACAAGATGAGCAACAGCGCGCAGTCGTTATGTCAAAGGTTATGTCCCCCGATATGGCAAACTTTTCCGGTAATGTGCATGGCGGCCATCTGATGCAATTTCTTGACTATGTTGCCTATGTCTGTGCCACACGTTACTGTCGCTGCCGTTCAGCAACGCTCTCGGTTGATATGCTAACCTTTAAAAAGCCGGTGCATGTGGGTGAACTGGTAACCTGTTATGCTTCGGTGAATTATGTTGGCCATACCTCAATGGAAATCGGTATCCGTGCCGAAGCAGAAGACCTGAAAACTGGCCAAGTCCACCATGTTATCTCCTGTTTTCTTACTTTTGTTGCACTCGATGAAGAGGGTAAAACGAAAGCGATTCCCCCTCTTACACTGAATACATCAGAAGAGAAACGGCGTTTCGAGGCAGCAAAACTGCGTCGTAAACTGCGTATGGAATACGAGCAGAAACATGCGGAGATAGCCACACACCATGACTAAAGTGAAAAACCCAACCCCTTCACATGCAATAGTTAAATACAGCTGCTAACCTGGGAGGATCAATATGGACAGAGCATGGAAAGTATTAATTGGTACTGGCATTGCCAGCCTTGTTGCAGCATTAGATTTTACTATTGTTAATACCTCATTAGCTAGCATCCAGCACGATATTAATATTTCAATTTCTCAGCTTCAATGGATAATGGCCGGCTTTGGCCTACTTTTTAGCACCATGATGGTCACCATGGGAAGGTTGGGAGATCTTAAAGGGCGCAGGAAAGTTCTCTATATTAATATCATCGGCTTCGGTCTCACATCACTCGGTGCTGGTATGGCACAAACGCCACTATTCCTTATTGCTATGCGCATATTACAGGGACTGTTTGCAGCAGGAATTTTTCCCTGTGGCATGGCTCTCACTGCTGTCGCCTTCCCACAAAATCTTCAAGGGCGCGCATTAAGTCTATACAGCACTATCTTTGGTATTGGTTTAGCATTTGGTCCAGTACTTGGTGGGTTGCTTATCACGCTCTTAAACTGGCGCTGGATTTTCTTTATTAATATCCCGATGCTGCTTGTCAGCCTTGTTATCTGTCTCTCCGCAGTAGAAGAGTCGAAGCAGCTGAATGCTGAAGCAATTGATTGGCCTGGGGTGATAACCTTAATTCTATTTTTAGGCCCATTAATCTTCGCCATCTCCCAAGGAGGATATTATGGTTGGCAATCTTCTATCATTCTTATCTCTTTTCTGATTTCACTGATAGCATTAATTCTATTTATTATTATCGAATACCGTACCGCAGCACCGCTGATCCCGATTCAACTCTTTCTCAATAGCGGTTTTTTGTTAGGCATGCTCGCTTACTTCGATGGCATCTCATTAAACTGGCCAATTATGTTTATCATGCCTCTCTATCTTCATCAGGTTCTTGGCTTAACTACTGGCCATGCTGGCCTATTACTTTTTCCTCTGACCATGATGACGGTAATTGCACCACTCATTGCTGGCCACTATTATGATAAATCACGCAGAGCGCCTACGATTATTATCCACACCCTTTTTCTCTGCAGCATTATCAGCCTGACACTGTTCACACAGTTTGGTGCCCATGGGCCAATATGGTTAATTATTCCAGCATTTATCTTATTTGGCTCGGCCTGGGGTATTGCCAATGGCATCGGCCTACCGCTAGCACTGTCAAAAATGACCGATACTGAAAACAGTGGCTTAATTTCTGGCGCACTGGCAACGGTTATGAGCTTACTCGGAACGATTGCCCTAACTGCGAATGTTTCGCTATTCGACTATAGCAAACAGCAACACAATTTTTTATATGGCTTGCATTTAGCCTGCGCGGCTTTACTAATTGTTTCAGTTATATTTTGGCTGTGCACTCTCACCATCCAGTTGAGCGCACGAAAAAAATAGTGGTGCCCTTGCCCAAAGCGCCGAATTTCTATCGCTGCTTCCTGTGACCTAAAGGGAACTTTACAATTTCCTC
>JANQHY010000035.1 GCA_028282395.1 Gammaproteobacteria bacterium | reverse complement strand
TCATCTCCAGGTCGACTCCTGGATCACCGTATCAGAAGGGCATTACATTGCTGATCAGGTCTACACTGAGCTTAAAAATAGTGGGCTCGATATCTCTGATGTTTTAATACATATTGATGCAGAAGATGATCAAAATGATAGCAGCACTGTAAAACTCCCTAATCGCCATGCTATTGAAGGGCAGCTAACCCATTGTTATAACTCCCTACCAGGCGCTGATGGAATCAAAAAGATTAATCTTCACTATCTCAGTGGTCAAATTCATGTTGAATTGGTGTTAGCGGCATCCATATTGGCACAACATAGCGCAGAAGCCTTAGCCGAACAATATCGCCAAGCGGTGAAACCGCTGGCGGAGATTGCTGAGCTCACACTCTACTTTTCAGCTTAGTATGGGTTTAGACCCGCTATTAGCGCCCATCACCGAACGCTATCTACACCAAATCTCTATATTTATCGCATCAGTCAAGCTATTGACGACAACCGTCAACAAAAACTGAGAGTATTGCCCATTTTTAGCTTGCATCCTGCACAATAACAGTTCAAAATCTCTGGGTTAAAAACTGAATGGGCCTATTTCAAAATAAGGGGGAAAATAATGTCTGATATCCTTAATATGCTTAAAGAACAAGATATCAAATTCGTAGACTTGCGCTTCACTGACACAATTGGTAAAGAACTTCACGTTACTGTACCTGCTCACAAGTTCGATGAGAGCTTCCTAGCAGAAGGTAAAATGTTCGATGGATCATCTATCGCTGGCTGGAAGTCGATTCATGCCTCCGACATGGTATTAATGCCTGATGTGCGTACCGCGGTCATGGACCCTTTCTATCAAGAGCCAACGCTATTAGTCCGTTGTGATATTCTCGAGCCAGAAACCATGACTGGTTATGAACGCGACCCGCGCAATATCGCCCATCGTGCTGAATCTTATCTTCAATCAACTGGCATCGCCGATTGCGCCAATTTTGGTCCCGAACCGGAATTTTTTATCTTTGACAGCGTATTATGGGATCTGAATATTAACGGCTCCTCCTATTCAGTTGATGCAAAAGAGGGTATTTGGAACTCTGGCACCCATTATGAGAATGGCAACCTTGGCCACCGACCACGGCTAAAAGGCGGTTATTTCCCTGTTCCTCCAACTGACTCATCACAGAACATTCGTGCTGCGATGTCATTAGTCATTGAAAAATTAGGGCTTGAAGTAGAAACTCACCACCACGAAGTGGCAACGGGTAACCAAAATGAAATCTCTACTATGTTCCGCACCATGCGTCGTAAAGGGGATGAAATCCAGCTATTGAAGTATGCTGTCCATAATGTTGCACACTCCTATGGTAAAACAGCAACCTTTATGCCAAAACTACTGGTAGGTGATAACGGTAATGGCATGCATTGTCACCAATCACTGGAAAAAGACGGTGTTAACCTCTTTACTGGCGATAGCTATGCTGGCCTATCTGATATCGCTCTCTACTATATTGGCGGTATTCTCAAACATGCCCGGGCGATTAATGCCTTTGCCAATGCAACGACTAATAGCTACCGACGTCTGATGCCAGGATTTGAAGCACCGGTCAGCTTAGCTTACTCATCATGCAATCGTTCAGCTGCCATTCGGATTCCACACAGTGTCAATCCTAAAGCACGCCGCATTGAAGTACGCTTCCCTGATCCATGCTGTAACCCCTATTTAGCCTTCTCAGCCATGCTGATGGCAGGGCTTGATGGCATTCAGAATAAAATAGAGCCCGGTGAGGCAGTTGACAAAGACCTTTATGATCTCTCTGTCGAAGAGGCTGCAACGATTCCAACGATCTGCTCTTCTCTCGAAGAGGCACTCGATGCTCTAAATGCTGATCGTGAATTCCTCAAGAAAGGTGGCGTCTTTACCGATGACCTCCTTGATGCCTACATCGAATTAAAACGAGAAGAGACAAGAAGAGTACGTCTCAATGTTCACCCCATGGAAGTTGAGCTCTATTACAGCCTATAATCATTAGTGAACAGGTGCTCTGGTGAGGATTACCTCATCAGGGCATTTTTATAAGCACCTTGTTATTATCAACACTCTCACCACCATCAAACATTGACAGACATCTCTTTCAGCTAACGCTTCCCTAACTTCTTCACGATCAATACCCCTCAACAGGTGGTCAAGCGTTTTACTTGCTCGAGTCTCACAGAAAAGACCATATTAGTCGCCATGTTTAAAGCAATAATTTTCGTATTTATATCAAAATGGCTATAGGATTTTTAACTATTTTTCCTGATCTTCGTAGCGAATTCTCAGAGCAATTTGATTACTAATTAATGCCAAAGCAATTGAGAAGACTATAATTACTGGCGGTAACAAACCAATATCGAAATAGCGTAATCTTCCTCCTATTGCAGAAATTGTCGCAGCAACGATCAGAAAGAGAAAAACAACGATCAAACCCATCTTAAACATCCACATACCCGTCTTTGATGACATACTAGTGATGTTCGTTAGCACCATTTTATCTTGGTCATGATGGCGTGCCATCAATAACCCTAGCACGATCACAATCAACCCCAGTACCCAACTGGTTTCTAATGGATTGTCCAACAAGACATGTTGCTGGATAACACTGTACCGAATCATAAAATCTGTGCCAATAACAATTAGATAGCCAATAGAGAGATACCTTACCCAGTTTACATTGGCACGCACAAGACAGAACAGGGCAAAAACAAAGCCAAATACCTCAAATAATGTATCGGCCATTTGATAGAGACCAATAATGGATAGATGTTCAATTTTCCACTTTACGCCAAACATAAAAGAGACAAAAATAATTACCGCAGCAATGAGGTAGGGCAAGATTTCTACCCGTTTGCAGTCATCAACACTTCCACCACGATTAAATAGCACTATCCAAGCGATTAGCTGAATAAAAAGAAAAATAGCAAACGGTAGATCAAATAGCGAATCAACAAATGTAGTCAATTCAAATTGGCGAATATTTAACAAAATATTGTAGGTACCATCAGCCATGAAGGCGGCAATAAAAGCGATAAAAAGAAGAAGAAAGAACAGCGCTATACGCGTTTTTGTACGGATCCAAATTAAATAGGCCAATACTGCTGCAACCAGATCCAGCCCAGCCTCGCCAATTAACGGGAAAAGCCCAGCAATAACGCTATGGCCGGCATGTTTAGAGTAGATATAGAGCCCTGTATAGATTAGCCAAACAATAAGCGCTGCAATTAACAGACTTCCCGACCGTCTAATAATTAATGGCTGCGTCATGATTGCTACTCTCCTTCGCCTGACAGTATCAAACAGTGTACGCCATTTTATGAATACAATTCAACTATTTCAGGCGTTTCGCTTTCGCAAAACGCCTGAAAAGATTAATTTTAGCGGGCATAGCTTCCGACATTATGAATATTCTTCAGCGCTGATAGGTAGATAGCAGCATAATCTGGATTGTGTGGAACCCCTGCGATGCGGCTGAAGTTATGATTAAATGCCATGGTTAATTGCGGCAGCGTACAACCATGATAGTAAGGTAGGGCCTCTTTTATTGCCGGATAAAGTTTGTGGCCAATACTAATCAATTGCAAGCGCATTTTCATTGAACTTTCAACTCGACGTGGATTAGGTCTATCGTTCGGATGGGTTTGCCAATAGTGGATCCAGTAGGTCTCAATATATTTTGACATATCCATCTGTATTTGTGCAAAAATGAGGAGTGACTGTGGGTCAAACCCTTTATCTTTAGCAATACCATTGACATGTTGCAAAATCGTTAAATCTTGCTTCGCATCATATATTGGCAGATTATGCACAAACTTATAAGCTGCCACCTCATGCATCAATTGCGCCCGTTGTGCCATAATCTGCAACGAGGGGTTTAATCTTGCCATTGAACACGGCACCGCAGCATAAGAGAGACTTGTTATCAGCAAAAGCGTAGATAATAGCAATAATCTTTTCATCATTCTTACCTCAGAAATTTATATTTTTCAAACAATTAAAAATGTTAACTTCCGTGTAAGCATATAGATCACTTTTCAAGCTATTATCATACAGCCACCTTGATGACATTGTCCAGATATACCTTAATAGCCTTTTCACCTAAAAAGCGCTGTTGAAACAATTGCAAAAAACTGCTATCAATCACGTTAACATAGAATCTAACCTACTCAAATTAAATTTTAGAGAAGAAAATGTGGTAAAAATAGTGTTTATTGAAACAGAAAAACGCGATAGCGTCCCAACGGATACGTTATATGTAGAGTATAAAATTAAAAATCCCTCAAAAAAACGAACAGCAATTATTTTACTTCCCGGAGGCCCAGGAAGCGATCACTCGATATACCTAAAACAAATTAATACATTTTTTAATTATATGGATGTCGTAATATTTGACCCTAGAGGTTGTGGGAAAAGTTCAGTAGCAAATCCCTCATGTTACGCTATGGACGTATACATTGATGACATAGAAGATATTCGTCAACAACTTGAAATCGACAGCGTAGTCATTTTGGGAACCTCTTATGGAAGTATGGCCGCCCAAGGTTATGCAATCAAATATGGCAAAGAGGTGAACTTGGCTGGACTTATTCTTGTTGCTGGCGCCCCTAGTTACAATTTTATTGATACAGCACGTATGAAATTAATAGAAATTGGCACAACAAAACAGGTTAATACTTTTGATCAACTCCTAGCTGGCCATATTACCACCGATGATCAACTGAGAGACTATTTTAAAATAATGGCGCCTTTATACTCCCTCTCGACTGAGAATGGAGTCTCATTTCACTCGGCAAAGAAAAATGTACGATACAATGCCCAAGCTGCATTAGCCGGCTTCGGACCAGAGGGTTTTTTGCGAACATTTGATTGGAGAAAGGAGCTACCAAATATTACCTGCCCTACATTTATTGTTGTTGGTGACCAGGACTGGATAAATAGACCTGAGCAATCAGAAGAAACAAGCAGACTGATTCCTAAAAGTCAGTTAACTATTATCCAAAAAAGCGGCCATTTTATTTGGATTGATCAGGAAAAAAAGTATTTAACGGCTGTGACGAATTTTCTTAAAAGTATTAATCACCTTAATTAGATGAATGCTCTCCATTATTTAACTGCTGTGATAACTGCCCATTCGCCAAGCGGTAACAGCACTGCAACTGATTAGCTAATTCGTTATCGTGAGTCACAACAACTAACGCAGTTTTAAACTGCTTTTGTAGATCCAACATCACTGTCAACATCTGTTCAGCCGTTTGGCGATCAAGATTCCCTGTTGGCTCATCGGCTAATAACACTGCTGGCGCAGTGACTAACGCTCGTGCTAATGCCACCCGCTGACGCTCACCACCTGACAACTCATTCACCTTATGGCCCAACCGCTGTGCTAAGCCAACTTGAGATAACAGCTCCGCTGCAGCAGTCTCGGCTTGTGCCGGACGATCCCCACGAATAAGAAGTGGCATCGCTACATTCTCTAATGCAGTAAACTCTGGCAGCAGATGATGAAATTGATAAACAAAACCGATATGACGATTACGTAAGCGGCAACGCATCCGTTCACTCATCGTAC
>JANQHY010000028.1 GCA_028282395.1 Gammaproteobacteria bacterium | reverse complement strand
GACTATTTTGTCTGGAAAGGTGTCGAACCCGACTTGCACCCCTATGGTGCCTGCTATCATGACCTTGCCAACTGCCGCAGTACCGGTGTCATTGAATTTCTCCAGGCGCGTCAGGTAACAACAATTATAGCCGGCGGGCTTGCTACCGATTACTGCGTAAAAACTACTGTTCTGCAACTGTTAGCAGCGAAATTCAACGTCATTGTCAATCTCGCCGCGTGCCGTGGACTCAATCACGATAGCAGCGAAGCAGCTAAAGCAGAGATGGTCAAAAGGGGAGCTATATTAATCGACAATAGTCAAGCAATAGAAACAGAGAAGAAAAACTAATGGCTAAACAAATTATCACCTCATTACTTGATAATGACCTCTATAAATTTACTATGATGCAGGCGGTACTACATCAATATCCCGCCATCAATGTCACCTATCAATTTAAATGTCGCAACCGTGCTAAACTGGCGCCCTATGCTGATGAGATTGAAACCGCTATTAACGCGCTCTGTCAACTCAGACTCTCTGAGCAGGAGCTCAATTATCTAGCATCACTCAATTACATAAAAAGTGACTTTATCGCTTTTTTAAGATTATTCCATCTCGATGAACGCTTCATCAAGATTGGCACTAACGGTGATGATCTCGAGCTAACCGTAGAGGGGCCATGGTTACACACCATTCTATTTGAGGTACCACTCCTCGCAATTATTAATGAAGTCTATTTTCGTAATTGTGTAGATGAACCAGACTGGACACAAGGAGAGAAGCGATTACAGGAGAAAATCGCCTTAATTAATAATTATCGATTTAAAGAGAGTTATCGTTTAACAGAGTTCGGCACGCGCAGACGCTTTAGTGCTACCTGGCAACGACAAGTGGTAACGCAACTGAAAAATGGCGTCAGTGATTACTTCCCTGGCACTAGCAATATACTACTAGCAAAAGAGCTTGACCTGATACCCTTTGGCACCATGGCACATGAATATCTACAGGCACATCAAGCATTAGGACCACGCTTGATTGATAGCCAAAAAGCAGCATTGGAGAGTTGGGTACAGGAGTATCGCGGCGACTTAGGCATCGCTCTTAGTGATGTTGTTGGTATGAATGCATTCCTTAGCGATTTCGATCTCTATTTCTCTAAACTATTCGATGGAATGCGTCATGACTCTGGCGACCCATTTACATGGGCGAAGAAAGCGATTGAGCACTATCAGGCATTTGGTATTGATCCGCGCAGCAAATGGTTAATTTTTAGCGATGCATTAACGATAGAAAAATCACTTGCTATTCATGAGGCTTTCCATCAACAAGCCAAATTAGCATTTGGCATAGGCACGCACCTTACGAATGACTTAGGCTATGAACCTCTACAAATCGTCATTAAAATGACACACTGCAACGGCCAACCCGTTGCAAAAATCTCAGATAGCCAAGAAAAATTGACCTGTGATGATAATGATTATCTACAATACTTAAAAAAAGTTTTTCATATTCACTAAACTTGCCCGCTTACCAGCACTCAAATTCAGTTGCTTGTGGTCGATAACATTTCACCAAATCAACCGCTAGCATATCATTGAGTAATATTTAATAATACTATGTCATGTTATGGCTGATTGTTATGATTTTTTCCTATTAGGGTAAAAAATACTGCTAAACCAATCAATCCTAACAGGATATAAGCAAATGCCCACAACCAGACGCCCTCAAAAGCAATAGCACCGACAATAGCGCTGGTAAGAAATGCAATTAATTGCTGTGATCCACCATAAACAGCACTAGCAGCACCTCGTTTCGTTTCAAAAAGCCCTAACGCATTAGATGTGGTGCACGGCTGGGTAATTGCCTGACTAGCAATAGTGACCAATACCACTAAAATTAAAAAGAGAATTGTAATAAAATGGCCCCATATTAACAGTAGCAAAACTATTCCTGCAAACAGTAGCATTGATTGTGAAACCAGCAGCGCCTTGATACTTCCAACTTTCCGCGTTAAGTAAGAGGATGCCATTCTACCTATGATAGCACCTAATCCTGCTACTGCTGTTACCCAGCCATATTGCACAGCTGTTAATGAGAATCCATGCTGAAAAATAAATGCGCTAGTTGTTGCATAAACCATATTACCGGCCATGCCAATACCAGATAGTAAAGTGAATCCAATAAACTGTTTTTTTGTTAATACATAGCAATAATTATGCAAGATTCTAGCAATTGAAAATTGACTACTATAACGATGTTTATTTGTTTCAGGAAAAATTATCGTGTATAGCGTAAAAGCCAATATAAAAATTGCTCCTAATACAACAAAGTTGGCCTGCCAACCTAGTACTGCTTGAATATAACCACCAATAACTGGTGCCACTAGCGGTGACAGTGCTACCACCATACCCAAATAGGAAGCCATATGGGTCAATTGATTACCACGATACATATCTGCCAAAACTGCTCGACCCAAGCCTGCACAAACACCAGAACCAACACCTTGTAATACACGCAAAATAAGGAAGGTACTAATCTCGTGACTCAATGCTGCGGCAAAACTACTGGCTGCAGCTAGCAATAACCCAAATGCAATTACCGGTTTTCGACCAAAGTGATCCGATAACGGACCATAAAATAACAGGCTGACTCCCATACCTAAAAGAAAAGTTGAAATAGATTGCTGCATATGCTGCTGATCTGTATTCATATAGCGCATGATATGTGGCATCGAAGCCAAATGGATATCTATACCAAGAAACCCACAAATGATCATCAGTAGTAGAACAGCTAGATATTTTATTTGCACAGTATCAGCCATTTTCTCTCCCTTCTCTCCAACAGAGATTGTGAAGCAAATACGAAACAGCTGGTGTATTAAAATTAGTAGTTGTAAAAAAGCAACGCCATTTTACTTCACTGCATCGCCCGCTTCAGCGCCCTCTTCAGGTGATACTAACCAAAGTCGTTCGCCACCTTCGCTCCCTGCTGCAATTACCATTCCTTGTGAAAGACCAAAGCGCATTTTCCTCGGCTTTAAATTAGCAACAACTACAACCTGACGTCCTACCAACAATTCAGGTGCATAACTCTTTTTCAGCCCGGCAAAAACCTGGCGCTCAACACCACCAACATCCAACGTCAAATGTAATAACTTATCTGCCCCCTCAACTGCCTCAGCAGTCACGACGGTAGCAACACGGAGATCAATTTTCATGAAATCATCAATGGTAATTTCTGGTTTAAATGGTGAAGTTGGTTCTTCAGCCACAGCAGTCTGTTGCTCTGATTGGACCATTTCAAGATCTTTTTTTGCTTCATCACTCATCGCTTCAATCTCCTCAGGTTTTATTCGCTGCAATAAAGGTTTAAAAGGGGACAATTGGTGGTCGCAGAGAAAGCGCGCGGGTGTTTCCCACAATAGTTCGCCGGCATTGAGAAACTGCTCACTACGTTGCGCCAATTGTGGCACCACCGGTTTAAGCCAGGTCATTAATAACCGAAAACAGTTAATTGCTAAGGTACAAATTGCCTGCACCGCTTCACGCTCACCATTTTTAATCGCTTGCCACGGTGCCGCTTCGCTGATGGCTTGATTGGCATGATCAGCTAAGGCCATAATTTCACGTATAGCTTTAGCATATTGGCGTGACTCGTATGCTTCAGCTATATTCTCCTGCTCAGCAATAAACTGCTGCCATAATGGATGGGCAGATTGATCACTACCGCGACAGTTATCAAAATGGCCGTGGAGAATTTTTGCTGTGCGACTGGCAATATTAACCACTTTACCCACTAAATCAGCATTAACACGCTGGCGAAAATCGGTAAAATTAAGATCGATATCATCAACATGACTACTGAGCTTAGCAGCAAAATAGTAGCGCAGGTAATCGCTATCAAGATGATTAAGATAGGTACGAGCTTTAATAAAGGTACCACGCGATTTAGACATCTTGGCACCATTAACCGTTAAAAAGCCATGAACATACACAGCTGTTGGCGTACGCATTGCTGCCGCCATCAACATTGCTGGCCAGAACAGTGTATGGAAATAGAGCACATCTTTACCAATAAAGTGGTAGAGCTCTGCATCACTATCTGAGCGCCAATAGTCATCAAAATCGATATCGTCACGGCGCTGGCACAGATGCATCAGGCTTGCTAAGTAACCAATCGGTGCATCCAACCAAACATAAAAATATTTATTCGTCATCCCAGGAATAGTGAAACCAAAATAGGGTGCATCACGAGAAATATCCCACTGGCGCAACCCTGCCTTGAACCACTCCTCTAATTTATTCACTACCTCTGGCTGAAGATGGTCAGCTTTTGTCCAAGTTTTTAATGCCTCTTCATAACGCGGCAGATCGAAAAAAAGATGTTGAGAGTTCTTTTCAACTGGCACTGCACCTGATACCACTGATCGAGCATTCTTTAACTCTACTGGGGAGTAGGTCGCCCCACAACTCTCACAATTATCCCCATACTGATCAACCGCACCACAACGTGGGCATTCGCCTTTGACAAAGCGGTCCGGTAGAAACATCTCTTTCTCAGGGTCATAGGCTTGTTTGATTTCACGCTGCACAATCGCCCCAGCGGATTGTAGCTGATGATACATCTGCTCAGCACAGCGGCGGTTCTCTTCTGAGTGGGTGGTATGGAAATTATCAAATGCAATTGAGAAGTCGGCAATATCCTGGCGTTGTAGCTCACTAATGCGTGCAACTAAATCCTCTGGACTACAGCCAGAACGCTCTGCCTGCAACATAATCGGCGTCCCATGACAATCGCTGGCACATAAAGAGAGACAATCATGGCCACGCATCTGCTGAAAACGCACCCAGATATCTGCCTGCACATACTCAAGAACATGACCCAAATGTAGCGCGCCATTCGCATATGGCAGGGCACAAGTAACTAATATTTTTCGCTTTTGACTTGACATAGCGCCCCATAGTACGAGATTTTGGCCCGTGATGCAACTTCTTAAAACGCTATTGCTTAAAACAGTATTTATCCATTTGCTCTATTTTTCAACTTATTGTACGACCTTTGATTAAGTGGTTACTGACCTGCTAACAAGTTAGCCGCCAATGATTGAATCATCGGCAAGGTGAGCGGTTTTTTTGTCACCGTATTCATTCCCACTTCAAGACAAGCTTGATAGGTCGATTGATCTAGCTGTCTGGTTAACGCAACAATAGGTGTTTCGCTATTTTTAGAGTCGGGCGTATTGCGGATATACTTGACAGCAGTATTGGCATTACCATCAGCAAAGGTTAAATCTAGTAGCAGTAAATCATAGGCTTTTTCATTAGTACGTTGAATAATTCCCGCAACAGTATCTACTTGATCAACCTGACAATGCGTAAATGCATTATTTAACAACATTACCGCTGCAAAACGCGCCATGTTGCTGTCATCAGCAACAAGAATACGGTAGGGTTTATCCATGATCGGTATCATCTCCTCCACCTTTTCAGAGGAGAGTTTAATAGGTATCTCACAACGGAAAGTTGCCCCCTGCCCGATACCATCACTTGCTACAGTAATAGTCCCTCCCATGAGATCAATCAATTTTTTAGTAATATAGAGACCCAAACCTTGCCCCTTATGCAACCCTTGATAGGATGGCGTCAGGCGAGTAAAACTATCAAAAATTACCGATTGCTTATCAGCTGGGATGCCTTCGCCACTATCACTGACAGTTATCTGTAATTGATGCGTCATCTCGTTTTCTGCTGGTGTCTCTGTTAAACCATATTGGATAGTAATCCCACCGATCTCGGTAAATTTAATAGCATTGCCAATCAAATTGATTAACACCCGCTCAAGCATTAATGGATGACCTAAAAGTGGTGGAATATTGTCAGAAAGCGGTTCAACAGTAAAAGTCAGATCTTTATGGAGTAATGCCGGCTTAAATAGGTTAACCTTATTAGTGATCAATGTATCAATGGAAAAGGTTACTGGCTCTCCTGTATCTTGACGGTGATCAAGCGAAGCGGCTTCAAGAACCGTTTCGCAAAACTTATGCACTTCTCTTGATGCATCGCGCATCAGCAAGAAATGCTCTTTATGCTCGTGATTATCTGGCAAATTGTCTGCTTGCACTTCTGCAACCGAAAGTAGTCCAGTGAGGGCAGTTCTCAAATCATGGCTCATATTCTGGATAAATTCAGACTTCGCCTCCTGACTTGCCAGTTCCGCCACTTTTCTGGCCTGTTCCAGTTTTGCTTGAATCGCTTTTAGTTCCGTAATGTCGAGTGATACGCCTAGCATTGCTATAATTTCGCCATCCTCATTACGCAAGGGTATTTTATGGCTTAATGTTAGTGTATCGCCATTAGGATGTCGTGAAATCTCTTCTCGAATAATGGACTTGCCTTTTTCTAGCACCTCCTTATCATTGGCTTCAAGCATCGCAGTAACTTCTTCATCATATAGATCCCTATCGCGTTTCCCGATAATCTCTTTATTCTTTTTAAAACCGAGTATCTGTGCCTGTCTATGATTGCATCCCAGGTATACGCCATTTTTGTCCTTACAATAGACATGTCCAGGCAGATTAAATAATATATCTTCAACGGATACAGAAAATTTCTTTGATGATTTTCTCAATTTCTCACCTCCTGCAATACCTATAACTAATAAACCTGATATTAGTCAAGCAACCTCAGCTTACCTATTTAATTCCTATAATTAGCAAATTAGTTAGTGAACAGAACACCCTCGAACACTCACTTAAAAAGGCAAGCTATTATTAATAATACAAGCAGAAGTAGCAAGGAGTTTTTACACTAAAAACCGATATTGCTTTAAAAAACCTTCTATTACTAGCAGAAATAGTTTAAATACTACTTATCTTTAAATTAAATTTTATAATATATTGGCTATACACTATTTTGTTAACCATCGTATAAATTCATCTGGAGCATACGGCTGGATAGAGAGAGTTTTCCAATTAGACGACATTTATGCAATAATAAACATAAAGAACATATCCTAATTGAACATGAGAAATATTAATAATAGACGGTGATTTTTATTTCAATTCAATACACCATAGATTTCCTCTATGGAATCGTTCACGATGACCTTATCCTAGTCATTGGCTACCTCTTGAGCATGGCAACCTGCGGCAGTGTCATTATATATGCCATCTACTTCCGAATGAAACGGAATAAAAACATATAACCTCTTTCCACGACTAAATAGGCGTCGTAGTCGACCCTCTGTTTTTATTAGCCTTATTTTTCTATTAATTAAAGATTGGCTTTGGCTTGCTGACCTAGTTCAGCACCACGATCACGCGCAGCTTTCATTGCGTCACTGATAATTTTTGGCAATTGTGCCTGAAAAACTTCCAGAGCCGCAGCTGTAGTTCCCCCTTTTGAGGTTACGCTCTTTCGTAAAGTCTCAAGCTCCTCTTTGCTGTTAGCCGCAAGTGTGCTAGCACCTAAAGCAGTTTGTATTGAAAACGATTTTGCAAGAATAGGAGGCAACCCCATATCAATAGCAGCCTCTTGCATCTTCTCAATAAAATAAAAAAAGTATGCGGGCCCACTTCCTGACAATGCTGTTACAACATCAATTAATGATTCATCCTCAACCCATGCAGTTAGTCCCACAGCATTCATGATTAGCTCAGCTAACTGATGCTGTTTTTGAGTTACCCTAGCATTCTTGTAAAGTCCCGTTGCACCAAGTTTACACTGCGAGGACATATTAGGCATCGCTCGAATACAGGGAACCTCTTTACCAAGCCATGTTTCAATTGTCTCGATCGGTAATCCTGCCATCACTGATAAAAATAGTGTCGAGTTATTGTTTAGCATAACACCCAGCTCTTTACATAGAGCGTCAGATGTCTGGGGTTTTACAGACAAAATGATAACATCATGACTATTAACCAAATTCTTATTAATGCGCTCAGATGCCTCTACTTCATACTGATCTATCAAAGATACGCGCTTATCTAGGTTTCGATCAACAACTGAAATGCAATTGCCAGGATAACCATTTGCAACCAAGCCGGCAACGATGGCACTTGCCATATTTCCACCACCAATAAATAGAATCTTTTCGTTGTGCATAATAGAAACCTATTATAGTTGTAATGCCCTTAAAATCTATTAAGCTTATGATTAGAAATTGATTTTTACCGAAATCAATTGCCTATATCAATCAGCCAATTCGCCAGGCGAGTCTAGCACTCACCCTAAAAGATGTCAACATTTTATGCTATTTATAGAAAAAATTGATCAGTTAACGTTATCTCTTGTGACATAACTGCCAAGAAAAGTAAATACTAATCTTGGCCTAAATTTTAAGACCGCACATAATCTTTCGTAACTTCAGGATCTATACACCTCATAAAATCACTTATATGTTTAATTTCAGTTTTGTTTTCATAAGAGAAAAGTTTTAACCAGCTTATGAGGGCTTTATTTAAATCAAATAGATGATACATCGGATTAGTACTTGCAGTTAACTCCCGCCCAACTGGAAAAAGGATACAATTTTCGAAAATCATGTTAGTTAGTTTTAATTTATTACTTTTATTCACTTCAATATTCTCTAGATAAACGGTAAAAAATTTTGACAATTTATCTCTATTATTAAAATTTATTGAAGATGACCACTGTATATAACGATGGAGAACATAAATTAATCTACATTCATTTTCCACAAGATCATCTAATTTCTGTTCGAGATCATTTTCAATTCTTTTTACAAACAAACCTAATAACTTCACAATATCTTCTTTCTCAAAACTATCAAATTTTTTCTCTGAAAATTTAATTCTTCCTAATTCTTGGTCGCCAATCCATGAATAATTTATATAATCTGGATCCTTCATCGGTCTAAACCTATTAATATCATACGTTCCATTTATATTTCTCACATTAAATGACGTCAATATATTATACAAATAGGCTTCAAGCAGCCCAAGATTAGCCAATGATATGACTTTTTTGATAGGATGATTAGTTAGAATAAACAAAACGATTCTTGGGTGATACATATAGAAATCGTCACCCCCCTTACACCATAGCTCGTTCAGAAGTTCAATAGGAACAGGATCTTTAGGATGACCTTGTTGCCCGATAAGGGTTCTCTCTATATCTGCCAGGACTTTATCATCAGCGTTATAATTCTCAATTATCCAATTAATAGCTTCTTCAGTATTTTCAAAATAATTATAATACAGTCTAGCTTTATACTCATCTGTGTAGCCGTAAATAAACAGTGATAGAAAAGACTGTTTAAGCTTAGGAATTGCTTTTTCTGCAAAGCCAAATCCCACTGGATCAATTATATTCTCTTTGATAATACCGTCAAACCCGTTATTCTTTTCTTGCGTACAGGAATTATGTCTAATCCCTGTACTACTAATAAGAATTTTATATATCTCTTTTTCTCTCTCTTCTCCCAACTCTTCTCCCAATTCATATCCGTACCTTCTTTCTATATATAGCCTAAGTATTGAAGTACTATAATTGAGCATGGGCAGGGTATGTTTAGCGACGTTCTCTATAACGATTGGATGCTTTATAAATACAGAAGATAACATTAGAAACTCCATAAGCTCTTCAGGATAAGAAGTAACCAGAACTTTATTTGACTCTATACAAATTAACCATTTCTTTATTTGCCTTGGTGTATTTAAATAATCAGCAATTTCCACTATGTCACATTTAGCAGCTAGTGGTGCGTGACTAGAAATTCTTTTAAAAATATTTTCATCGATATGATCCAGGCCTTTCCTAACAAGTCGATAAAGAACGCTTTGCTCATGATGGATATGAAATCTCGCTTGAAATAACTTATCTAAATAAGATTTGGCTCTTTCATAGTTATTCTTGCTATTATCTGATGATGCAATCAAACTTTTAACAACTTGACCATAATCGAATCCAACAATACAAAACAGCCTTTCAAAGGTCTCTAAAATTCTGGCAAAAGCAAGAAAATTAGCGATATGACTAGCAGGCAACCGATCTAACTCATCAATAAAAATGAATATCCTTAAATTCTCGTTTATAAAAAATTTATTTAACTCTTTTGTTTGAGATGAGAAATCCATTATTTCATTTCTTTGCCAGATTTCAATCAACTTGTCGTACTTATCGTCAACATCAATATCGATTATCCCTTTAATAGAGAACTTTGATCCTGCAAATGAGATCGCAGCCAGACTATTTAGTAGTTTTTTAAGAATAGGGTTAGATTTATGATGTTTTTCCTTAATAGAAGAGCAAAGCTTGAGATAGAATAATTCTAAAATCTCAATTATCTCAAATCTTCCTTCTAGTAACGGCTCAAAAGATATTACTTTATTATTAGGGCATTTTTCTAGCTCCTTCTTAAGGAGATTCATACAAGATGTTTTCCCTACCCCCCCACTCCCCTGTTATGGCAACGGTTAAAGAAGAGAGTTCCTTCTTACTCAACAGAGCTGTAATTTTATCTACAGCTCGATGTTTGATAAACAGACTGTCTTCCGATTCTGATGTTATAGCCTTATCATTAAATAGAGAGTTTAACATTTTTTTCTGATCCTTTTTTATTCTTTTTAGGCGTTTTGCAAACTAAGCCTCATTCATTATTCGCATAAACCTCTCTAAAACCAATATGCCTGAAAGCATTTTCCTGCATGGCTAGATTTTTATTAATCGTTGAACCCCTTGCATACGCTACTTTTACAACCACTCTTATCTACATTAAGAGAAAATATACTGTACAATATTGCCTATCCTTGATCAAGATATTTGACAACGATTTATTATTAGTGAATCTAGCTATAGTGATGCACAAATCAAATTGATCTTGTATAAGATCCATGCTAAGTTATTTAAAAGGGCCATATATCAGTACATTAAGGAGTATTTAATAAGTGTACAATCCAATTGACTATTTTAAATTCTATCATCGCAACCTATATCTTAATAGAATTAGAAACTCCGCAAAGCGTGGATTGAAAGGAAGAATGCTGCGAACCTCCTTTACGCAGAAAGTACTCGATACTTTCTATTTACTTAATGGGTATTCATTTATAAAAGAAGATAAAGTATCGGGGCGTTCAGAGTATGGTAAAATGGGTGGTTATTTAGAGTATATTGTACTCTTACCCGTCTTCTCATACCTTATGCAAGTATTTGATAAATTCGGGGAGAATAGCTCATCAATCTCGGCACAAATACTTTTAGGCATTTTACATGCTCTAGCATTTCTGGCACGATGCGCAGGCGGAGTTATCACTTTTTTTACTTCCATAGCAGTCACCTTACTCGCAACAATAATAATTCTACCTGTAGCACACGAGATAACAAGAAGACAGGCGAAACCCTATAAACACCAATTATATGAATTACAAAATGATCAAGGCATGACTCTGCGGCAGTTTCTAGATATGAATAACTGTTCAATTTCAAAGATGAAAAAAATGCGGACTGACTTTATTAATTTTGAATTTTCCTTCTTTGCGCGAAATGGAAGAAAGTTCGTTATAAAATTTCCTGATAGAGAACAATTGCGTCATATTTTTTCTACACTTCATGAACTTGGTCTCATTCATTCAAGGTACTCTGTATATATAGATTATGTTCAGCAAACCCGAGCATCTCAAGAAAGTGAGCAATCTAATAATGGTATTCAACACATAGCATCTAAAATAACCCGTTCAAGATCAAAACAGCAGGAGAATCAAATTATTAATAAAATTCAGAACCTGCTTAATAATAATTCATCTACTATTCATTACCATAGCATTAACCAAGAAGCGAATGATAATGGTAATGGTACTGACTTTGCCTATCTGAAGTTTGATAGTGAACTTACCATCTAGTCATCAATACGCAAAAAGAGACTATTAGCGCTAGCTCTATGATAAATCTGTTTCAATTTCTGATGAATCATCGTTTGGTTGAGCGGCTAAGTCGTTTGCTTCCTGCTTCATTTTCTGACTCTCTTGCAATACATCTTGAACAAAGCGAGACATTTGACATTTCTCGGAATTGTTTCCCAACCGCCCTATCAGCTCTTGTCTGACATCTGCCATTTTTGTATTCCTCCCAGTTACCCCTCAGATGCCCTATTCATACCCTCTTGCTTTTATGTTCTATTATTATCATACCCATATTGTAAAATAAAGTCACTGTTTTGAGTGTTTGACCGTCGCCTTAATAGAGAGCATAATATGACTATCGTGTTTTCTCACGAAAAGATATTCTTAAAAAAATTCAATCTTAAACTGATTGTGCTTGATCATTACGTCCTGTTTCCACTACAGAGAGGAGCAGAGCGAGAAAAAACTATCAGGCAAGAGAAATTATAAACTCTATAAAGGGAGCCTACCTTATGACAATTGATTATTTACTTGCTCAAGCGCTGGCCCGAAATGCCTCTGATATCCATTTAGCCAGCGC
>JANQHY010000022.1 GCA_028282395.1 Gammaproteobacteria bacterium | reverse complement strand
TTTCTCAGTTCTGGCCACGCTTTTTTCTGATAAGCTTGTTCCATTGCCGCTTGTTCTTCAGGCAGGCTCTCTACTAACATAGTTAGTAGACGTTTTACGCTCTCTTCATCACATTGCATCAACTTTGCTGATGCTGCCAGATCAATCACTGGCATTTTATCCTCTTCACTCTCATCATCTTCCGCCATAAACGTGAGGTTTTCTTCATCAGTGGGGGTTTGTACACCTAAGAAAGTATTGAGTACCGACTTAACACCTTCCGTGGTTAGAGGTTTATAAAGAATATAATCAATGCCAGATTCAAAGCAGGTATGCTTCTCTTCATCAGGTAGGTGGGCAGTAAGGGCGACAATAGGTGTTTCACGATTTGGTGACTCCTCTTTGGCGCGCACTTCACGGACAATTTCGCGACCATCGCAGTCGGGCAAGCCGATATCGAGTAGAACCAGATCGTAGCGCTGTTTTTGCATTAAGGAGCGTGCCTCTTCACCTGTATCGGCGATATCAACACGGCAATTAAAGTGGTTCAATTGTGATTGACTAATACGTTGTGCGACGAGATTATCTTCGACCAGTAGAACAGAGTAATTCTGTATATGATAATTAATCTGTTGGTTCATCTCTTCATCCAGCTCTTGTTCAAATATCGTTTCTTCTTCTTGTTGTTGAAATATTGCAACGCTATCAAGCAGAGCGAGAAGACGGCGATTGACAATAATCAAATCTTCTTGTAACAGATGCTCCTTATTATTTAGCGAAGCATAAAAGTGACTATTAACTGACATAGCAATTTACTCCTTGTAATTTAACTTACATCTCCATTAATAACGGGAAAGTACAGTATACCATATGTTGAACATAATAATCAAACTAAATGAACACTATTGTTAAGAAAAAAGTACTCTGCAACTTTTTAGCAGAGCTTTGTAAGATTTTTATTAAATATATTACAATTAATATAAAGAATTTAAGTTAACACTTTGATGTTATCTAATTGCTAAAAAAGATTCAAATAAGTGAATTTCAATTTTTGCATGTTAATATTAAGTGGTGTTTGGCAAAATGAGAGAAATATTATGCGTTATAAACCTAAAACAGCGGCAGACATGATTCCTGATCAGGCAAGTTATGCAGAAAAAGATGGTACAGTTATTAGAAAAGGAACCATGGCAGCGGCACTAGCTAATGCAGAGATTATTGAGGCCGCCGATGCTACAGAAGAGGAGAGACAGCAGGCCATGGCAGCCTTAAAAATGCTTGCACCATCTTTAAAAGCGATTGGTTTGACAAAGTTCCTCCATTGGAACAATCCAGAAATACAGGCGCTATTTGACCAAATTGATGAGAAATAACTATTTTTATTAAGTTTTCTTCTCTTCCCCAAGCGGGAGTTGTTGGAAAAATCATCTTTGTCTTCCCGCACACACTCGTCCGCGGGACCCAGCACCAGTGCTGCTAGTGACCTCAATCTTGGTTGCTGCGCTGCGCTTACAATGAGAAGGGAGCGCATACTCTTTATATCGATGATTTGTATATAAACTAGCTGTTATGCTATGATGCCGCTGACAAAACTAACGAATAACAGCGGTGATGAAAGAGGTAGCAGCAATTCCCATGAAGTCAGTCGGCCCGATAAAGATTATCGCGGCTGAGTTCAATGATGAGGTCAAAGTACCTCTGGCCACCTATGAAACGACACTTTGGCCCTCTACACAGCGTGGTGCCAAGGCCTCACGGTTGGCTGGTGGTATTACCGTTACCTTGCTTAATGAAGGAATGACGCGCTCTATTACCCTGCAGGCCAGTAGTGCTGCGCAAGCTGCAGCAATATTAAAAGAGATTGAAACAGCCGAGCATCAGGCACTGCTACAACAGAAAGTAAGCGATAGCAGCCGTTTTGCTAAACTAACGTCCATAGAGGGGCGTATTATTGGCAATTTGCTGATGGTGCGCTTGACCTTTTTTACCGCTGATGCGGCTGGCCATAATATGGTGACATTAGCGAGTCAACATATACAGCAGTATCTATTAGCTACCTGGCCAGCGTTACGTTATGTCAGTATTAGTGGCAATTACTGTGTTGATAAAAAAGTCAGTAGTGTCAATGCTATTTCCGGTCGTGGACGCTCACTAATTGCTGAAGTGACAATTCCTGCCACAATCTGTGAGCAGGTGCTGCGTACCACGCCGCAAGCAATGGTTGATCTCCATATTAAAAAGAACCTGATTGGTAGTATTGCAGCGGGCAGTCTACATAGTGCCAATGCCCATTTTGCTAATCTGCTGCTGGCCACCTATTTAGCAACCGGGCAGGATGCAGCGAATATTGTTGAAGGCTCGCAGGGAATGACACATACGGAATTGCAGGGCGATGATCTCTATTTCTCAGTAACGTTGCCAAGCATTATTGTTGGCACAGTGGGTCATGGCAAGGAGCTTGCCTTTGTCGAGCGTAATTTAGAACAGTTGGGCTGCCTTTCTGCAGCGGAACCTGGTGTGAATAGTCGTCGTTTGGCAATGATTATTGCAGCAACAGTATTGTGTGGTGAGCTCTCGTTAATGGCAGCATTAACACAGCAGGGTGAGCTGATGCGGGCACATAAGGTATTTGAGCGTCGAGGGTAAGATTACTATGACTATCGGTATTGATCGTGCTGCATTCTATGTTCCCGGATATTATCTCGATTTAGCTGATCTGGCTGTAGCACGTGATATACCAGTAGAAAAATACCATCTCGGTCTTGGCCAGCACAAAATGGCAGTATTGCCCCCAGATGAGGATATTATTACCATGGCTGCGGTTGCAGCAGGGCGTGTATTAGAGGGGATTGATGTTTCAACTATTGATATGGTGCTATTTGCCACCGAATCGAGTATTGATCAATCAAAGTCGGCGGGCATGTATCTGCATGGATTACTCAACCTTGCTAAGCGCTGTCGCGTCGTAGAGTTAAAGCAGGCCTGTTATGGCGCCACGTTTGGTTTGCAGATGGCAACCACCTGGATTCGTCAACATCCCAATAGTCGAGTACTACTGGTTGCTTCGGATGTTGCCCGTTATGGCTTGCGTACTCCCGGTGAACCATCGCAGGGGTGTGGTGCAGTCGCAATGGTTGTTAGTGCTGACCCGCGTTTATTAGAACTGGAGCAAGGAACAGGCTTGTACAGTGATGACATTATGGATTTTTGGCGACCTAACTATCGTGATGAAGCGTTAGTAGAGGGGCACTATTCAGCAAAAATGTATTTGCATGCACTTAAACAGACTTGGCAACATTATCAAGAGAGTTCTGGACGCAGTTTTGCTGAGCATGACTATTTTCTTTATCATACGCCAGTTTGTCGTCTAGTTGAGAAGGCGCACAAAGAGCTGCATAAAGTGCAAGGATTAAAATTGAGTGATGAGCAGGTGCGCTCAGCAGTGATGGCTAATTTACATTATTTGCGTCAGATTGGTAATACTTACGCTGCAGCGATCTATATTAGTTTTATTCCACTATTAGAAAATAGTGAAGAGGATCTGACAGGCATACGCCTAGGTTTTTTCAGTTATGGCTCGGGGTGTGTGGCAGAATATTTTAGTGGTATTGTCCAGCCTGGCTATCGTGATCATCTCTATTGTGATACTCATCAACAGATGTTAGCGCAACGTAAAGCGCTTAGCATAAGTCAGTACGAGCAGTTTTTTAGCACTGCGCTGCCTACTGATGGTAGTGCAAAAGTCTTACCGCGTAGTGATCGACGCAGTGAATTTCGTTTAGCAGCAGTTGATGCACATAAACGTCGTTATGAAAAGGTGCCAGCACCGACTATTTGTGCCAAAGCCCCGGGTAAGTTAATTCTTTCTGGTGAGTATGCTGTGGTATATGGTAAACCGGCTATTGCTGTAGCAGTTAACCGTTTTATTGAGACACGAATTAGTCAACGTGATGATGACGCACTATCATTTAATTTGCTTGATCTTAATTATCATAAATCTGTTGCTTGGCAGACGCTTAAAGAACTGAAAAGTTCACTAAAACGCAAGCACCAAAAATTTCTTAATGGTGAAGGAACCATTACCGATGTGATTAAGCAGCCTTTTCAGTTAGCACAATTTGCCGTTGCGCATCTTGCTGAACATGTTGCCCCAACTGTGACGCAACAGGATGGCGTAAAAATTGAAACCGAATCGACTATTCCTGTTGGTTGTGGCATGGGGTCTTCGGCAGCAACAGTGCTGAGTATGCAATTGGCATTATCACACTATCGTCATTGTCAGTTGGATAAACAGCAAGCGTTGACATTAGCTTATGAATCGGAACAGTTGCAGCATGGTCGGGCTAGTCAGATTGATTTACAGACGATACTTTATGGGGGTTGTCGCTATTTTTTCCAAGGTAATAGTGAAGCGCGGACATTTCCTCTACTAACAATGTATTTAGTCAATACCGGACAACCTGAGGTAACAACTGGCGACTGTGTTGCGCAGGTAACAGCGAATTTTGCTGCTGATCATCCCATTTGGAAGAAGTTTGAAGCGGTGACAATGCAGCTGGATCAAGCGTTGCAACAAAACAATCAAGCAACAATAAAAAGTTTAATTAGTGAAAATCATCAGCTGCTTTATCAGATTGGTGTTGTGCCTGAACCCGTTAATAAATTTGTTGCTGAAGTTGAAAAACTCTCTGCTGCAGCAAAAGTATGTGGCGCTGGTGCAATAAGAGGCGATCATGCAGGTGTAGTATTAGTGATTTGTGATGACAGCAAACAGATAGAGCCGCTGTGCCAACAGTATGGCTACACCATTGAACCACTCTCTATTGCCGCGCAGGGAGTGCAAATTGTCTGAGCAAGCAATTAGATGTTCTGCACCAGGTAGTGTTATGTTGCTTGGTGAGCATGCAGTTCTACAGGGAGGTCAAGCGTTGGTTGCTGCGATTAACCGACGCATTACCCTCTCATTGACAGCGCGGACGGATGATAAAGTTATTATTAATTCTGCTGTGTTTGGTAGTTACCAGAGTACAATTACAACGCTGACAGAAAATAAGAAATTTGCTTTCGTTATTGCTGCAATTAAGCAGTACCAAGCTGATCTTACGCATGGATTGTCCATAGAGATCACTTCCAATTTTGCTGCCAATTTGGGTTTAGGATCCTCAGCAGCGGTCACAGTTGCTACGCTTGCTGCCGTGCGAACCTATTTAAAACAGCCGCTAGACTCTACGATATTAATTAAACAGGGTTGCCAGGTTATCCGTCAGGTTCAAGGATTAGGCTCTGGTGCCGATATCGCCGCAGCAGTATTGGGTGGAATGGTTGGCTATCGTAATGATCCATTACAGACGCAATCCTATTCACACCTACCTACCATCGCATTAATCTACTCAGGCAATAAAATTCCTACGGCAGAAGTGGTGAGTCATCTTAATGAATTATGGCGCGATTCTCCCCAGGAATATCGTTCACAATTAACAGCTATTGCTGAATGTGCTGATCGAGGTTGTGAAGCAGCCGCTGTTGCAGGATGGCAACAGCTTGCACAACAGATGAAAAACCAGCAAAAGTTAATGACAACGTTGCAGTTGAGTAATGCCTCTCTGGATGAGATTGTTACACAATTAAATGCATTGCCGGGTGTTATGGCAGCTAAAATCTCTGGTGCCGGATTAGGTGACTGCGTTATCGCATTGGGCCAACTCGCACCAAATAGTTTTCCACGAGATGAGCGTCAGCGAGCAATGGGGATTAGGCAGCTTGATGTTAGCCTAACTTCGCAGGGGGTAACTTGTGATAGCAAATGAGGTTGTCAACCAGTTGCTGGCAGGTTGTCAGAGAGTGCCTGCTAACGAGCAGGCACAAGCATTTGCACCATCAAATATTGCTTTGGTTAAATATTGGGGTAAACGTGATGAAGCATTGCGATTGCCGGTTACACCGAGTTTATCATTGTCATTAGCAAATCGCGGAACGACTACTCAACTCAGTTTAGCGGATAGTGATCATGATAGCGTTAGCCTAAATGGTAAAATGATTGCAGCAGATCATCCTATTATGAAACGGGTCAGAGCATTTTTTGACTATTTCCGTTTTGACAATAATTATCATTATCATCTTGATACTGTTAATAATATACCGGTTGCAGCCGGCGTAGCATCATCAGCCTCCGCTTTTGCTGCTGTAGTAGAAGCACTCGATCAACTATTCGGTTGGCAGCTACCGCGCCATAAGCTCTCTATTTTGGCACGTTTAGGTAGTGGCAGTGCCTGTCGTTCATTGTGGCACGGTTTTGTTGAATGGCACTGCGGCCACCAGCCTGATGGTATGGATAGT
>JANQHY010000294.1 GCA_028282395.1 Gammaproteobacteria bacterium | reverse complement strand
ACCTGGTATTGTAATACTTGGTGGCACCTTTGACCCTATTCATAATGGCCACCTTGCGATTGCTGTATGGTTACGTGATAACCTAAACTATCAGACAGTTCTTATCCCCTGTTATCAACCGCCTCACGGCAAAACCCCACTCGCTTCAGCACAGCAGCGTTTAGCCATGGTAAAATTAGCTATTGCCAATATCAGCGGGGTGAGTGTCGATGCGTGTGAAATCGAGCGTCAGGGTAAATCGTATATGGTCGATACGCTGCAACAGCTCCGTCAACGCTATCCCAACGAACCACTGCTATTAGCTATTGGCAGTGATGCTTTTTTAACGTTGCCACAATGGCACCATTGGCAACAGATTACTGCGCTATCTCAATTAGTTATTATTCCACGTCCGGGTGACTCTCTTGCAACAATTATCGCTATGGGAAAACAGCTGCAACTAACCTATTGCAAAAATAGTGATAAACACAATACTGGTACCTTTTTGATTGCAGACATAACCCCCATTGACCCCTCTTCTACCCAGATCCGCCAATTATTAAAGCAGGGCGAAATACCCGCCGATCTACCTGCCAGCATAGTAGCGTTCATTCAGCAACAGAAGCTCTACGCTTCTGTATCCCGCGCCTCCTCTGCCACAGAAAGTGGAAGAGGAGAGTAAGAAAAAGGGAAATTGCAGTACAAAGCAGGATAAGGTACTATTTACCATAAGGTTTAACCGCATGAGGTTAAAATCTTTACCCAAGAAGCGATAGGTATAGCAGATAATGGATGCAAATAAAGAGACGTTTAGCGACAATCTATTACCGCTATGTGTAGATATGGATGGAACGCTATTACGCACCGATTCACTTATCGAACAAGCTTGGCAAAATTTATCGCGCCGCCCGTTTATCTTTCTCATCACCCTATTCTCCTTACTCAGTGGCTTAGCAAAATTCAAACAGAAACTGGCCGCACTTAACCACAATATATTAGTCCCATTACCAATCAATGAAAAATTTTTTGCTTACTTGCAATCACAGTATCAGCGCGGCCGAAAAATTTATCTCGTTACTGCATCAGATGAATCGGTTGCCAATACCATTGCAGCATCACTAAAAATTTTTTCTGGCGTCATTGCTAGCAATGGTGAAATTAACTTAAAGGGTAAGAATAAAGCCAAAAAACTTCTACAAGAGTTTGGCGAAAAAAAATTTTCATATGCCGGCAATGCTAATACAGATATGGCAGTCTGGCCTTTTGCTAAAGAGGCCATTATCGTTAATGCTAATAAGCCACTGATTAGCAAAGTAAAAAAGATTCATCAAAATCCAACCCTATTCGATAATAAAAAGAACCGTCTACTGATGCTTATCAAAGCAATCAGAATACATCAGTGGTCAAAAAATTTTCTACTGTTTCTGCCGCTGATTGTTGGCCACCTTTACACTAGCCGCACCCATTGCCAAACAGCATTACTCGCTTTTATTAGCTTTTGTCTAGCTGCAGCAAGCGCCTATCTACTCAATGATCTTGTTGATTTAGCCACCGACCGCCAACACTACAGTAAAAAGCAGCGCGTTCTGGCCAAGGGCGATCTGCCATTAATCGATGCGCTACTTTTCTGCCCGCTGTTGCTCCTCACAGCACTGTTTACTGCCTATTACACTATCGGAATACACTTTTTACTGGCACTAATAAGTTACTATGGGCTGACACTACTCTATAGCCTCTTTTTGAAAAAACAGCCTCTGCTCGATATTTTCTCATTATCAGCTTTATACACTATTCGCATCATTGCTGGCATTATTGCTATTTCAGCCCTGTTTTCACCATGGCTGATCTCTTTTTCGGTATTTTTCTTTCTCAGTCTAGCTTTGATTAAACGTTACAATGAACTTTATTTACTTAACTCGCTTAATAAAACCTGCATGGTAGACAAAATGTATAGCGTTCAGGATATGGTGACACTAAAAACTTTCGGCATCAATGCTGGGTATATTTCAGTGCTGATACTTGCGCTATATATTAGTTCGCCAGCGGTTGTACCGCTCTACCAGCAACCATTATGGCTATGGGGCTTAATCGTTCTGACACTATTCTGGCTAACACGTATATGGCTGCTGGCATCTAAAGGAGAAGCAGATGAAGACCCGGTTGTCTTTGCTTTAAAAGACAAAATGAGCTGGTTAATTGCGTTATTTTCACTGCTGTTTTTCTACATGGCCTCCTAGTTTTATGAAGAGATATATTTCAGGTTGGGGAAGACATGCTACTATCGAAGCTAATATCTATCGACCAAACAGTATTGCAAACCTGCGTGATCTTTTGGCAAAACAGGTAGCATTCATTCCTCGTGGCAATGGCCGCAGTTATGGTGATAGCGCTATGGCGACTAATGTTACCAGTATGCTGAATTTCAACTGTTTCAGTGCTTTTGATCCGATTAGCGGCCAACTTAGTTGTGAAGCTGGTGTGCTACTTGCAGATATTATCAATAGTTTTAGCGCGAGCGGCTGGTTTCTGCCGGTAACAGCGGGAACAAAATATATTAGTGTTGCAGGCGCAATTGCCAGTGATATTCACGGGAAAAATCATCACCATGTCGGTTGCTTTAGTGAATTTGTTGAATCATTTGATCTACTACTGGCAAATGGTGAAATTATCACCTGCAGCAACACACAACACCCGAAAATTTTTCACGCTACCTGTGGCGGCATGGGATTAACTGGCATCATATTGCGCGCCAGACTTAAGCTGATTAAAGTTTCCAGTACAAATATTTGCCAAACAGTGATTAAAGCGCGCCATCTCGACGAGATCATTGAGCTGTTTACACAACATGGTGATGCCCCCTACTCAGTTGCCTGGATAGATTGCTGCGCTAAAGGAAAAAACTTTGGTCGCTCACTGCTTATGTTAGGTGAGCACGCCGCAGACAGACGCTATGTCATTGCTGATAGGACACAAAAAAAAATTCCCGTCCGACTGTTAGCCAATCTTTTAAATCGTCATAGCATTAAACTATTTAATAGTTATTATTACCATCGCCCACGTTCAGTCAAAACAACTGTTGACTATAACGCCTTCTTCTATCCATTAGACCACATAGCAGCATGGAACCGCATGTATGGTAAGAGTGGCTTTATTCAATATCAATTTGTTATTCCAAACGATCGGGCGAAAGTTGCTATGAAAAAAATAGTCACTGCTATCGTCGATTATGGTCGTGGCTCTTTCCTTGCGGTACTTAAAAGATTAGGCGCCAGCAATAATAATTTGTTATCCTTTCCTTGCGAAGGATTAACACTGGCGCTCGATTTCAAAATACACCATAGTTTATTTGCTTTTCTTAGACAGCTGGACCATATCGTTTGTGAGCACGGTGGCAGAGTCTATCTCAGTAAAGATGCTTGTGTTGATGCCAATAGCTTTGCTACCATGTACCATCAAGCGGAGACACTGCGCCAGCTTAGGGCTGAAACGGGTGCAGATAGAATTTTCCATTCATTACAATCGAGACGCTTAAATTTGTGAGGGGAATATGACAACATTAATTATAGGGGCCAATTCAGATATCGCCCACGCACTGATGAAAACCTTAGCAAAAAAACTTGGCCACAATGATTTTATACTTGCTTCACGTGACAAAGAGAACTTAACTAGACTAGCAAATGATATGCAAACACGTTTTGTTGCAACCGTCTCGGAGCATTATCTTGATGTCACCGATTTCTCTAGCCATCAACAGTTTGTTGATGGCTTAACTACACTGCCCGACTGTATTATTTATGCTGCTGGCTATTTAGGTGAACAGCAGAAACAGCAGAGTGATTTTTCTGAAGCTATAAAAACAATTAATACTAACTATAGTGGCGCTGTTAGCTTAATTGAACGTCTTGTTACAAAGATGATCACAGCCAATCGTAGCGGAATAATTGTTGGCATCAGTTCGGTTGCCGGCGAGCGCGGTAGAGCCAGCAATTATATTTACGGTTCAGCAAAAGCTGGATTTAGTAGTTACCTTAGTGGTTTACGCGCGCGATTACATAATCAAAATATCCATGTGTTAACCGTTATGCCAGGATTTGTTGCGACAAAAATGACTGCCCAGCATCAGCTACCGGCGCTATTAACTGCTAGTACAGAAAAGGTTGCCAACGACATTGTTAAAGCTATTATTAAACGGAAAAATACTGTTTTTACTAAACCTGTGTGGCGCTATATTATGCGCATCATTCGTCTCATCCCTGAGCCAATTTTCAAACGTAGCAATTTATAAAGGATTAATTGCTAAGATCCTACACACTCTATATAATTTACCCTGTCAACAATAAATAGAGGGCGGGCATTATGAATACAAATTTTGATGACCACCAAACGGAATATTCTCGAAAAAAATATTCACGATGTTTTTTTAATCAGCTGTTGAAGTATTTCTGCATTTGCCAAAGTTGACAGATCCCCTAACTCCTCAGTATCACCACTGGCAACTTTACGCAACAGACGCCGCATAATTTTCCCTGAACGTGTCTTAGGCAAGTCGTCAACAAACTGTAACGTATCTGGTTTAGCAATTGCACCAATCTCCTTCGCCACCAGAGCAATTAATTCTGTTGTTAGTTTCTCATCTGCCACAACACCAACATTTAAACAGACAAAAGCATAAATACTGTTGCCTTTAATTTCATGTGGGATGGCAATAACCGCTGCTTCCGCAACATCGGTGTGTAGTACCAGAGCACTCTCCACCTCTGCGGTACCAATGCAGTGACCGGAAATATTCATCACATCATCAATACGACCAGTAATCCAATAGTAGCCATCTTTATCGCGACGTGCGCCATCACCACTGGTGTAGTAACCAGGGTGTGGTGCCAGATAGGTATCAATAAAGCGCTGTTGATTACGGTAAATTGTGCGCAACATGCCCGGCCATGGGCGACTAATAACAAGACTACCCTCTGCTTCACCGTCAACAACCTTGCCCTCATCATCTAACAGTGCTGGAACAATACCAAATAGTGGTCGTGTTGCCGAACCTGGTTTTAATGGTGTGGCACCAGGTAGTGCTGAAATCATAATGCCGCCAGTCTCTGTCTGCCACCAGGTATCAACAATCGGACAACGTGATTCACCCACTACCTGGTAGTACCACTGCCACGCCTCAGGATTAATCGGCTCACCCACTGTGCCCAGTAGACGTAAACTGCTGCGCGAGGTTTGTGTCACTGCCTGGTCACCTTGGCGCATTAATGCGCGAATGGCTGTCGGTGCTGTATAAAAAATCGTTACTTGGTGTTGATCAACAATCTGCCAAAATCTTGCCGGGGTCGGATAGTTCGGCACGCCTTCAAACATTAAGGTTGTGGCACCATTCGCTAATGGTCCATAGACAATATAACTATGACCGGTAATCCAACCAACATCAGCTGTACACCAATAGATGTCACCATCACGATAATCAAAAATATATTTATGCGTCAGTGCCGCATAAAGTAAATAACCACCACTCGTATGCAGCACGCCTTTAGGTTTACCGGTTGAACCACAGGTATAAAGAATAAAAAGCGGATCCTCTGCCTGCATCACTTCAACTGGGCAGTTATCGTCTACTGTTGTTAACGCTTGATGGTAATCCAGATCACGCTCACCGTGCCAAGTAATTTCACTGCCACGATGTTTCACCACCAATACGGTGGTAACATTCGGACACTCTTGCAGCGCCTCATCAACATTCGCTTTTAATGTCACAATTTTACCACCACGCACTCCTTCATCGGCAGTAATCACCGTTGCACAATCTGCATCGAGAATACGCTCGCGCAGTGCGTTGCTGGAAAATCCACCAAATACAACAGAGTGTATTGCACCAATACGTGCGCACGCCAACATAGCAAGTGCCGCCTCAACAATCATCGGCATATAAATGCAGACGCGATCACCTTTTTTGACACCACGACTTTTTAAAATATTGGCGAATCGGCATACCGCGCCATGGAGTTGTTGATAGGTTAGGGTTAACGATTGCTCCGGTTCATCGCCCTGCCAAATAATTGCCGGCTGTTGGCTACGTGTTGCCAAGTGGCGATCAACACAATTATAACAGACATTCAATTCAGCGCCATCAAACCAGCGTACGTCACCCGTTGTTAAACTCCCGCTGAGTACGGTGTGCCACGGTTGAATCCAATCAAGAAAAATCTCTGCCTGCTGCGCCCAAAAAATTTCCGGCTCATCAACAGATTGTTGGTATAAACGCAAATAGGTCTCTTCATCAATATGCGCCTGACGACTAAATTGCGGCGCTGGCGAATAGCTATCACTCATAATCTATCCTTTCTGCTAAAAAATCATTCCCTCCATTATAGCCTCAGCAGCAATCATGATAAAACCCGGCTATTGCATATTTACCGCACATCGAGTATCATTATGCTATAGGGTTAATAGAGAATATATGAAAAAAGCAGCACTACAACAATTACTCCATACAATCCTCGAGGATATGAAAGCGACAGAAATTGTCGATATTGATGTTCATAACTACCCCACTGTTACCGATATGATTATCATCTGTAGTGGCCGTTCAAGCCGCCATGTGAAATCTGTTGCCGACAAGGTCATCGACCGCTGCAAAGAGGCAGGTGTACGGCCATTCGGCTCTGAAGGGGGGGAGAGTAGTGAATGGATTGTTGTCGATCTCGGTGATATTATCGTCCATATCATGCAACCCGAGACGCGACACTTTTACGACCTCGAAGGACTATGGCAGAACCACGATGATGAAATCGCCGAAGATCGCTCAGTATCCTAATCGCTTCAGGTGCTGACGATGAAGATTCATCTTATCGCGATGGGCAATCGTATGCCAAACTGGGTAACAGAGGGCTATCAAACTTACGCCAAACGCCTACCTGACCACTGTCAACTCAATCTTATCGAGATTCCATTACTAAAACGCAGTAAACAGGCCGATAGCGCGCGCCTTCTCGCACGCGAAGGCGAGAAAATGCTCGCTGCCATACCGAAAAATAGCTACCCAATTGCATTGGAGGTTGGTGGCCACAGCTGGAGCAGCACAGAACTCGCGCAGCAGCTATCGCAGTGGCTGGCAGGCGGTCAAGACATCGCCTTATTAGTCGGTAGCCCAGAAGGGTTACCCGCGGCCTGCTTACAACAGGCAAAAACACGCTGGTCGCTATCGCCACTGACTCTGCCACACCCATTGGTACGGGTTGTCGCTGCCGAACAGCTCTACCGTGCCTGGACTATTCTAAATAGTCATCCCTATCATAATTAAAAGTAAAACCTTTGCGATTAAGGCCCTCTCCCGCATGCTGGCGTTGTTGTTGTCGTTGCGAGCGCAGCGAAGTAATCCAGTCTGATGTTACTATCATCACGGTTGCTGGATCGTTTCGTCACTCTGTTAATGAGGCTGAATCGCTGGATTTTTTACCATCGCCGTCATTATCTTCATCGTCAAAGTTATTCTTGACCTGTGCTGGTGCAAAATAGTGGTGAAAAATACCAACACTATCGATACTTTTAATCTCATTAGCCACTTCATCAATATCCGCATCACAATGCTGACAATCGGGCTCCAGACAGCCCCCACAATCTAATGCAGTATACATCATGGTAGTGGTTCCAGCACTTTCATGACGGTAGTGATCTTTTGACTCTATCTCTGGTGTGCTTAAGTGGTTACTCCCCATCACTTTTCCACGCTTAGCATGCTGATCGCCTGGCAATATCTCATGTTGAGGTGACTTTTTCCCTTTGGGGCGTAACATAAATAAAATTCCAATAATCGCCAATGGTGCAAAAATCATTACCATCAGCGGATTAGGGGCAATCATAATACTTACCATTAAACCAATGCTAATACCAATCATAAGTGCTTTAGTCACACTCCCTTTCATAGCACTGTAATGTTGCTCTGCCTGCTCACGCAACCGCTTAGCCTGTTGTTCATCATGACAATCGTCTGCTTGCTGTTTAAGTGCAAGCCACTTACCAAAATGGTAAGCGCTTTCACCCATGCAACGGAGAAACTCAATACTCAAAGATAGAAGAATAAGATGTGGTGCAGCAATACCAAGCAGCGGTGTAGCAGAGATAAAAGGCTCAATAATGGCTGTCAAGGTTAATGTCATCGTTGTTAATGCCAACACCATTTTTGTCCAAGCTGCGGCAAGCTGGCGATCATATTCACGTTTTAGTGCTAATGCCTCGCGACCATACTGCCCCTTCAACTCCTCTCTTTTTCTATTTAGCGCCTGTATCTCATAATAACAATCAACTATCTCTTTTACCCCAGCAATCAAGGCACTTAAGCCGCCTGGCAATGTAATAAGACAGTGTAAAGCTAAGTGGCTCTGCATTAACTGTAATGCTTGGACTGCGGTGGCATGGCTATTATTGACCACCGCAATACTATCCATAGTGCCAAAATAACCCGCCATGATAAATTGACTGACGACCGAAACGGATAGTCCCACTTTCGCTAATTCTGCTTCGACTTTTTTGTAGTAGTCATATCGATCGCTGATCACGCTCAAACCATTTCTTGCGATGATTGCTTTGGCCATCTGAGTCAACTCAGCTACCTGGCCAGTCTGTTGTTGTGTTTTATAATAGAGATAATAGGCGAGCAACTTCTCATCGCTGACACGCTCTCTTGTCCGCAGACGCAGCGCATTGGCACCATGAATAAGCGCAGAAAATTCGTTAATTGTATAGCGACGATCTTTATGGTAAAGATTCTTTAAATGTTTAAACAGCAAAGTGAAATTAATATGGCTGACACCTGCTGTTTTTCTAATAAAAATGTGAAAACTTGGGTGTAACATCACTCACCTCTCAATCTATCATCCAACCCCCTATAGAATAATAGGGTAGTAGCGTAATCGTCATCGATTATAGTTAGTTGTTTTGGTAGCTTTATTCATGGCCAGTATAGTTTTCTATTATACCATAATCGCTTAAATAGTTCAACCGCTATCAAGATATTATCAATCTTTACAATATGTTATAAGGGATAAGGCTGATTATCAATATCCCACTAATACCGTCACTGCCTGCATCACTTCGATGCGGTTTTGTAAGCTATCAATTTTTGTTAGCAGTGCAGTACGTTTGCCACCAGGCTTTGTCTTTGCCACGTCGGTTTTGAGTTGGGCTAATTCAATCTGGTCGTCAATAATCTGCTGACCAAATTTCTCTGGATTGGCCATTAATGCCGTTGACAGCTTTTGTAACTGCTGCGCGGTGTAAAACGCCTGTGCACAAATTGGATCCTGCTGTTGACGACTACTCTCCATCTTTTCACAACGGAGTAGAATCTTTTTCAATACGCGCGGATGTTTAATTAAATGCAGCTGATTCTGCTCTGGCGTACAGCCACCCAACTGCAATGCAATAAAAATAGTAGAAAGAAAAATAATAATTCTATGTTGAAACGACATCACCGGCTCCATGTTCAACGGCTAAATAATTAGATAACTGATAAGAGAAAGGCAAAACCACTAAGCCAATCGCAATCAATAACAAAACAATGACCATGCCAATAGGTGACTCCTGTGGGTTTTGGCGAAAGCGCATGTAGCGAAAAAACGCTGCAATAAAAAATCCCGCTCCCAACACATAACTGCCCCCAGAAAAAAAGTAGCGCGCAACAACGATTGGTACCGTAATATTGCCGGCAACGTCACCAATATTCTCTGCCGCCGCCGCTACGGTAAATAGTCCCGATAATAGAATCAATACTCTGTTTAGCTGTCTCATCGCTTTTATCACTACACTATGACACAATAGTCATCAACAGAGATCATAACGCAAATTCCGCTGAGGTGGCAACGTGAATAGACAATTTAAACCAAGTGGCTACAATCAGCACTTCTTCCACCCAGCACCGGCAACTTTCACTGACTATCAGCAGCGTTGCCGCCAGATGATCCAGCATGTGAGAAATCTCAACCACTACTGTCCACAAGCTGACTATATTAATCAAGTTAGCCCCTATCAACTTGGTCGAGCGGATAGCAAACGTGCCATACTGCTGATTCATGGTCTGATGGAAACCCCTTTTCTCATGCGCGATATTGGTGAACATTTTGCTGCTCAAGACTACCTGGTTCGCGCTGTTTTGTTACCGGGACATGCTACCTCACCTGGTGATCTGCTCAATATTAAGCGCCAAGCCTGGCAACAAGCGTGTGACTATGCTATTCGCGATCTATGCCAAAACGTTGATGAACTCTATTTATGTGGCTACTCTACCGGCGCGCTACTCGCACTATTAGCGGCTTACCAGCCACTACATGACAAAATAAAAGGGCTCCTACTATTCGCTCCAGCAATTGAAATTGCTCACTATCCGCCTCATCTCGTCAACCTGATGCGTGCTGGTGCCCGGTTAATTCCACGGCTACGCTGGTTAAAGCGTGGACAGGAAAATGATTTTGCTCGTTATTGCTCTCTACCAATTAATGCTGCTTACGAGGTTTATCAACTCAGTCGTGAGCTAGCAGCAATAAATAGAGAAAAAAAACTTGAGCTACCGATTTTTATCACTGCAACCACCAATGATATAGTAGTCAGTTGTCGCAGTAGTATCGATTTCTTTCAGCAGCAGCCACATGAAAAAAATCGTCTTCTCCTTTATAGTAACAAAACGCCCGACCTGAATAATAAAAAAATTATCACTGTTGATAGCCACTATCCAAAACAGAATATTGTTCATTTTTCACACATATGTTTAGGTACTGCACCAGAGAACCCTCACTACGGTCAACAAGGCGACTACAGTTTTCCATTAAAACCACGACGTCAATCCCCCTGCTATGGCGAATTACACCATCGTCAAGTCACACATCGACTAAGCTATAACCCACATTTCCATCTATTAATGGCAGAAATTGATTCTTTTTTGAACAGTCTTCATCAATAAAGCAATTTATTGCAAAAAAAATATATAAAAAATATGTAAAGAGTTTTTTTTTGGAATTTTTAATGCTAGGATTAGCGCACGATTTTTACAATTAGAAACAGAAGGAATCGTTTCCATTTAAAGTTTAACTATTTGAGTGCGTTGTTGCACTCAGTTGTGTAAGTTCACTTATGATCTAAAAAATCATAATAAATTAACAGGGGAAAATCAATGAAAGTTAAATCGCCTCTTCTCATTATTGCAGGAACGCTATGCAGCAGTATCGCACTTGCCGCCGTTCCCGCTGCACCACAATCGCAACCACCTGTTGCGCCACAACAAGTCGCACATAGTCACGAAGGTTATGTCGTCAGCACCCAAACTGATCCACGCATGGCACAACAGCTAGCTCAACTAGAGCAAGAAGTTGGTCAACTGCAACAACAGCAAGCGCCTCTACCGGTAGCATCACAATCTAGTGAGCAGATCAGTGCCCCACAAGGCAGATTGCCGTTTAGTGCTGGCTCTATTTTTGGTAACCTGGTTGTCACCGGCCCCTCAGTTGGTATCACCACTCACTATGATGGTTCAGAGCTAATCGTTAACAGCTCAAGCATCTATACCGATTACAAACTACTACAACGCAAACAGAAAGAGATGCACGAACTGGAAAAACGTGGTTATGCCAAACCCTCACATCCACATCTAGTACTGAGTGGTAATATTGAAGGTGAAGCCTCTTATCTCGACCCTTACACCGGCAGCGATAGTAGCGATATCAATCTATCAACTGCCGAACTCGACAGTTATATTGAGATGTCACCGTGGGTAAACGGCATCATGATCTTTACTTATGATGATGGAATCTCAACAGAGGATCCCAGCCGTGTCAACCACTCAGAAGTAAAGCTTGATCGTGGATTTATCACTATTGGCAACCTGAACCGCGCGCCTGTATTTGGCTCAATTGGTCAAATGTATGTGCCTTTTGGTCGTTACAGCAACTCAACCATCAGCAATCCGCTGACTAAAGACCTTGGCCGTACCAAAGAGCGCACAATTGATTTGGGTTTCCGTCTCAACAACGCTAACACCCCATACGCAACTGGCTACGTGTTCCGTCCACATATCGATGACACGACAGCAAGACGCATTAACGGTTATGGTGCTGATATTGGCTATGCTTTCAATATTCAACAGAAAGTCAGTGGTGATGTTGGTGTTGGCTATATCTCAACCCTGGCTGACTCTGGCGCCATGCAAAGTGGCGGATTTGGCGGAATAGCCTCCGGCAGCTATGCATTAAGACATAATGTCCCTGGCCTTGATATTCACGGGAATATTGGTTACGGCCCAGTCACTTTAATTGCTGAATATGTTGCATCAGTTAAAAGTTTTGACAGTGCTGACTTACGCTATAACAATGATGGTGCAAAACCAACAGCCGTCGATGTTGAAGGTGACTATGGTTTCAATGGACCATGGGGCAAACCGATGACATTTGCATTAGCGTATAGCCATAGTACTGATGCGCTGGCGTTGAGTCTGCCAAAAGACCGCTATATGGTTGCCCTCACTACTGCAATCATGCGCGATACGCTATTTAAACTTGAGTACCGCTATGATACTGATTACAGTTCAGGTAATACAGCTAGCATTGCTAGTGGGGCGCCTGTTACTGGCACAGGTAAAAGCAGCAATTCAGCTATTGCTGCCCTGGACATCTATTTCTAAGTTATCTCCATATAAAAAAAGGCGACCAGTGGTCGCCTTTTTTTGTAATGATATTTCATTCCTTATTAAATATGATTAACAATTTCATCGTTTTTTGGAGGCTCTGGTGTTTTGTCCTGCTCTACCTCTATATCATCATTACTACTACTATTAGGAGCATCCGCCATTGTACCATTAGTACCTATTATGCTTATGCTTGGCTGCGGAATAGGAGTAGGAGTAGTATCATTATGATTACTATTAGTAACTCCAAGTCTTTCATGCATATCATTAGTATTTTGAGCACTATTAGAGTTAGATTCGTGATCGTCGTCTACTATCTCTAAATCGACAGGCTCCTCAAACTTAACCTTCTTAAATTTATGACACTTTAGCGGCGGCAGTGCTACCCCTTTAGATGCTCCATTAGGATAGTACATTACTGGCCCCTCGTTCTTATCCCCATTAGGCTTATTTTCTCTATAACGGTATATTACTTCTTTAAGCGCCTTACAAGCATTAGTCTCTTGCGAGTCTTTTCTAATCCATGATCTACGCGTGAGAATACGTTGAGATGGTACCATTTTTGCTTCATCATCCATTAGTGCCTGACATAGCTTCGCCTGCTCTTCATGAGTAAGAAAATCATAACTATTAACAAGATTAATAATATCTCTCAAATAATTCTCCTTAGAATCCCCCCATGATCTATCTTTATTAGGGTCTTTTCTCTCCTGCAAGTGCGTTTCCTTTGCATTCGAGATATCCTTCTCACACAAAGTTGGTGCGTTTTTAATGGATTCTTGTTCCATTTTTTTAATCTGTGCTTTATATTTTTCATTAGCCAACTCCAACTTTTCCAATCTTTTTTCCAATTTAAGTAAATTCTCTTTAATATTTTTAGAGTTAGTCTCCATAATGTTAAGATCTTCTTTTTGTTGTTCGCTATGTTTGTTCACGTCACCTTTCAATCCTTTGATCTTTTTATCTAACTGACGAAAAGCTGCAAGACAATCAAGTAAGACATCATCCGCGAATGCCTTATATTTCTTAACAGCCTCTCTAAATTTCTGCAAATCCTTCGAATGTTTATCAATAGTTTTTGCACTTTTATCAATATTTTTAATATCCTCAAGCGAAGCATCGTTATCAAGGTCAAGCCCTTCGAACTCCGGCACATCCTTATTATTATACTCCTCGATTTTTAACTTAGCGTCATCTACAATAGATTGCATTAAATCTAAAGCGTCATTTGCGTTTTTCTGATGCATAACAATTTCTTTTTTCATTTTAGATTGTATTTCAAGATTTTCCTGGTTAAGTTTTTTTGCATTATTCAACTCAACTTTCGCTTTATTTAATTCTTCAGACCTCTCTATATAATCCTTTCTAAGATTCATATGAGCCTGCCTTGTAGAGGAAAGGACATCTTGACAAACATTAAGCTGCTGCCTCATATTCTTTGTCGTTTCCACCTTCTCGGCTTGAAATTTCTCAATATATCTATAAGTTTCATCAATTGCATTAATAGAAGATTCACTCTTGCCAAAAGTGTATGATTTTATATCACTATTCTTTACTTTACTCAAATTTGATGAATTTCTGGTTAAATTTACACCCTGTTTCTTTATATGCATAAGCAATCTATTCGCATCAAGAAGATCCTGTTCTGATTGAATAGCCTTAAAATTTAAACTATAGCACGGATACTCCTTGACATTATCTACTTCAATAAACTCATTACTTTTACTGTTCTTCTTCGGAACTTTAGTTTTTTCGTTAATTTTAAATGTCTTATTCTTATCCTTTACAATAAATTTGCTGAAAAATGGATCATCAGCAATTAGTTTCTTAGTATTTTCATCTACTATGAAAGCCATATTCATGCTTATGGCATTGGCCTTAAAATCATTTTTATCATGCTTAATATAACTATTCTTTACCCCGAATAATGTTGTACCGTTTAATTCCTGTTCACAGATGTATTCCTCATCCAAATCGAAATCATCATTCAACTCCTTTAAAGCATTTTGAATTTTCCTTAACCCACCAATCGAAGCGCGCAAGTATTTTGCTCGAATATTTTCTAATTCTGGATTCTTAAACTGAGCGCTAATGTTATGCTGACCATCATCATTATACTTATCGAGAACATACTTACTGCCACCATTACCATCATAATCATGACCAAAAAAATCATTGTTCACCTCAAGAAGTGCCAAAGCAAAAACTTGACCCTGAAAATCCTGTATTGAACCATTACACTTATTAGCCTCGGGATGCATATACCCGTTATTTCTGGAAACAAATGCATCTGCTTCATCAATAAATCGTCCATAGGATCGTCCGCTATACGGAGTTTTCGGCTTACCAAATACCTTTTCTTTGGTATCCATATATTTCACAAGTCCATAGAATTCCTTGTCTTTCTCATTATCCGATGAAATATCTTTAAATACAGGCTCTCCATTCTCGCCAGCGTAAACAAGTTGATACTTCTTTACATTAGGCTCAGGTTGTATAACCATTATTGACTCCAAACTCTTTATCTGTTCAATATCTTTTTTACTAAGTACAGTCGTTG
>JANQHY010000228.1 GCA_028282395.1 Gammaproteobacteria bacterium | reverse complement strand
GGGTGCCAAGCATGGCATCTGCAGCAATCGGTGGCGGAAGTGGTGCAGTGGCAGCTGCAGTGAATCAAGCGAATGATGCACGCGACTATGTTGGTAGTCTTATGACAAATATCACAACGCAGTTTAATGCAACACATGCTATTACTGCTGCTTATCCCAGAATACCACGGGATGGTTCTGGTTCAATAGAGCGGGTTTACAGCGATAGAAATGGTGTCATTACAGTGAAGTATAAGAGCAGAGGAATCTCTGGCCCATTGCAAGACGTTGTATTGACCTTTACACCACAACATGGCGGCAGAAGATTGAATCCTGCTCGTGATGTGAATATTGATGATTGGACTTGTACTTATCGGCCATCACCCAAAGTTCGTGGACAACGTCAATATGGTGTTTTACATAACATCTTCGTTTATGCGAAATACCCATTGAATATCTGTGTTAGACAAGGTGGTCGTGGCAGATAATTATACGAAATAGAGGGTTGGCAGGAAACTGCATTAAACAACTGATCTATTTTGTTACTAAACAGGGTTCTTCTTCATAACGGTTTCTGCTGTTCAGATAAGTTCTGAAGAGAGAGATTGAAGAAGAGTCCTGTTTTTTTATAAAGAATAAAAAAAACAGGGTATCAGCCTGTCATTGTAGAATTTGAACTAGCAGTGAGTTGAGGATGGATGGCACAAAAACATAAAAAGCGCTGTTTTTTATCACTGGATGATAAGTACCTTCATATTCTCATCAATGATGAGCAGAAGGGAAGTGACATCTATCAGAAGGTTCTGATTGAAGATTTAAAACAGTCCAACCATCAACTCATTCAAATGCTCGCCAGATGCAATCGCTATCTTATTCTAGCAGCCGACAATTATCGTCTGCTAACCCTAACGCGTCCTGATGTGCCGGATCGTTTCCTTGATGATGCAGTAAAGTGGCAGTTAGTAGAGAAACTAAATTTCAATATTTCAACAGCTTATATTAACTTTACATTTACTGATGAAGCGAAAAATAAATTACTGATTGTTGCCTCTGCTGCCGATAAATTTGATGCAGTTATTAGTCGGTTTAAGAACTTAGGTTTAACGTTGCAAGGGGTTTTTCCCGTAGACCTTATCTATTCTCATTTGTCAGATATTTTCAAAGAACCGAATAGTGTGATTGTGCGTTTACGATCTGGAAAATTATCACTAATGCTAGTTAAAGAGCATCGCGTCAACGATATTGTCTATTTCCCCAATGTCCATGATGATGATCTCCTATCAAAGATGAGCTTGATTATTAAGACCTTGCTAGAGAAGCATGATATTGCATTAAATGGTTTGCCAATATTTTACTCAAATTTGCATGAACAGGGAAAAACGAATGATGATTTTGAGAAACTATTCTCTAGCTGGAATGCAACACTTTATAATATTAATACGTATGTTAGTAAACAGGTCAAACAAGAAGAGGTTGACGATGACTATCTGGCGCTGTTTATTGCTATGCGTTATACCGATATAAAGAAACTGGATAAAAGTGATCTCAATTTTCTCAGTGGTACAGCATCAAAACGTATTGTGAGTTTTCATAAAGTTAGTAAATATCTTAACTACCTGCTTATCATCGCTGCGATTGCTATTGTTGTGATAGAGGTAAAACGAGTCGTTGCATTTGCCAATCTGAATAAACAGTTATCTGTATTAGCACTCGAACAGTCAACAAATAAGGGTAAGGCGGTCGTCGATGAAGGTAAAGAGCCGTTGATGTTGCGGCTGGATCAGGCAACACTAGACAATAATTTATCATTATATGATTGGTTATTGCCATTGACCGAGAGTATTCAAAAGGGAGTATGGATCAATTCAATTACCATTGATCAACAGAAAGGTATTTTCTCTCTCTCTGGTCAGGCGCTCTCTTCACAAGAGATTCTACGTTTTGCTGATAAATTAGAGAAAAATGCCATGTATCGTAATATGCAGCTAAAGGTTGGCAAGGAAGAGCCCGTAGCGGATGAATATGGACTACTTCCTGATGAAGAAGAAAGTAAGGAGAAAGCAGTGGCAACGGTTCCGGTTGAAGATTGGACTATTTCTCATCCAGAGGCTAATAAAGAGGAAAAAAAGGTTAATGACTTTTCTGGAGCAGAACAATGATTGCTAAGGTAATGGGTTGGATGAAAGGTATATGGGCCTATACTTTTTGGCGAAATCTTCTTTTTTTTCTAGTTTTTTTGGCGGTTGTTTCTATTTTCAATCATAAATTAAGTCAAAAGTCATTGCAAATACAAGGTAAGATCAGTGAGTTGCAGGAGAGTCAGCAATTTTCCGAAGACTTTTTGAATAATAAAAAGAATTATATCTTTGAAAGTGAAGTGAAAATTAATCAATATGTTTCAAACTTTATTGCGCGCTCAGTTGATAATAAACACAATGCAAAAGTCCTGTATCTGCGTAAGAAATCCATAAAGAATGTGAAATTCTTTCAGTCCTATATTCCTGTTGAGGTCATTGAATTTGATATTGGTATTCAGGGTAAATTTATGGCAATTCTGTCATTAGCAGAGAAATTGAAAAACTCTCCATTTTTAATTATATGGAAGAATTTTTCTTTTACTATTAAGGATTATCCTGTTGGTGAAGCGCAGTTGATCTTTTATACTTTTACCAAGCAGGAGTAGTGTTATGTGGCGAATACTCTTTTTTTTGCTTATCATGTTCGATGCGCTCATATCTGTCGCAGCTGCGACAGTGAAGCATGATCCAACACAGCGGCCAGTCAATGTGACCACTTCCCAGCAGACATTACAGAAAAAGTATCCGATTGATATGGTGATTGTTGGCAGTCGTAATAAGGTATTAAAAATTGGCTATAAAAGCTATACTATAGGGGATCAGCTGGATGGTATGAAGATTGTTGATATCCAGATGAACAAAGTATTATTAGAGGATGGCAGACATGGTTATATTGACCTGTCGATCAAACGCTAATGGAGGCGGCTAATGGAGCAGTTAGTTACATTTCAACAATTCTTGCTGCAGATTGGGTTGCTTGATGAAGAGAAGATTGCTAGTTTGGCCGGTGGTGATGTCAGTCCTGAGGAGATAGCTAAGCTTGGCTATATTAGTAGGCAAGATGTTGATTTCTATTTCAAGCAGTTCCAGGATCTGCAGCAGGTGAATCTTGAAAAGGTAAATATTGCTGATATTATTCCCATTCCAGCGCAGTTTGCTAAAGAGAATAAATTAATAGCAATTAATTTGCCAGATGAGAAGGCTACCTTGGCAGCAGTAACGAATCCCGTCAATATCCAAGCAATTGATGAAGTCACACAGTATTGCCAGTTTCCAGTAACTGTGCGTTTAGCACATCAGAAGCAGATTGAACAATTTATAAGTTCTTATCTGATTAAGAGTCGTGATAAACAGCAGGCAATGATTTACAGTCTCTCCTCACTTGATATTGATGCAGAGGAAAAAGATGAGGCAGATAAAGGAATATTTAGAGAATCCAGTGTTGTCAGCAAAATCATTGATTCAATTATTAATCAAGCGGTGCATGAAAAATCTACCGATATTCACATTGAGGCAAGAAAAGGTGTGCTACACGTCTACTTCCGGATTTCCAAAGAGATGCGTTTGGCATTTGATCTTAATGTTAGCTTGACCGATATTTTACGGCAGAAATTAATTATGATGGGTAGCGGTGAGATTACTAATCTAAAGGGAATTCAGGATCTTGGTTTCCGATTCACAAGTGCTGGTGAAGAGTTAGCAATTCGTTTCTCCTATTTACCGACCCTAGAGGGGTATTCGATAGTAATGCGCGTTATTTATCAAAATATGAGTTACGACTTGGATAAAATTATTGAAGACCCTGAACTGTTTGAGAAGGTTAATCACTTTATGGAAACGCGCCAGGGTATGATGTTGGTAACGGGTCCAACTTCAAGCGGAAAGTCTACTTTGCTATATGGAATTCTTAGTCAGATGACCAAAGAGAGTGGAATTAAAATTATTACCATTGAAGATCCGGTAGAAACTAAACTCGAGGGAGTGAATCAGGTGCAAGTCGATGCAGATACTGGCATCAGCTTTTCTGACTTCATTCGCGCATCCCTACGCCAAAACCCTGATATTATTATGTTGAGTGAAATTCGTGATGGTGAAACGGCTATCATTGCTACCCGTGCAGCCATGACGGGTATTATGGTATTGGCAACACTCCATACACAGAGTGCGGTACATACAGTTACTCGCCTACTTGATTTAGGTATTGATGAATTTCTTATTGGCGCAGGGGTTCGGTTGGTTATTTCAGCAAGACTATTAGCTAAACTCTGCCCACACTGTCGTCAGCCATACCAGCCGACAGAAGAGGAATTGAGTCGGCTACATGCAATGAAAGAGGAGTTCGATTGGAAGAGTTGTAAAATGTGGGGAAAATCTGGCTGTATTGAGTGTGGCCAGAAAGGCTATTTAGGTTATCAAAGTATTAATGAAGCGTTGAGCCTTGATCAAGCAATGCGCGAGCAGTTATATAATGGAAATGTTCAAGAATTTTATAATCTAGCAAATCAATCATTAAAAGGTTGTACTCTGCTTGATAAGGCAATTAAATTATTAGGTGAAGGTAGAATAGATCTATTGACACTTTATCAGTTCAGTGAGAATTAATATGGCATTGCGTAAATATTATTATGTCGCTTATCAAGATGGAAAACGCTTTAGTCACTACTTAAAAGCCTCTAATGAGATAGAGGCGGTAAAAATACTCAAGCAGCACGATATTGTCCCGATTAAGCTATGGCGTAAAAGAAAAATTCTTGTCAGATTGCAGCAATTTCTTGCCAGAGTCACACTCAGAAATCGTTATTCAGGAAGCTTGAAAGCAACTCTCTGTTATGACCTCTATCATCAGATGTTAGCTTCCGATTCAACTACGCAAGCAATTTCTGATGTGATCGACAGTATGCCTGATAAACGTATTAAAGCGAAGTTAACCGAACTGCTTGCGCTGTTGAATGATGGCCATAATTTGGGTGAGGCTATCAGTCAAACACTTGACTTTCTTGATGTCAATGCGAAATTGATGAGCAGCATTAAAAGTAAAAGTGCTATTCTCGAGGTATTTAAGTTTCTATCGAATAAATACCAGAGTCGCTCTTCTCATGGTGCAATTATGTTTCTATCTATTTTCATCACCTGTGGCCTGATTGTGATTGCGATATTTGCAGGAAACTTTATTGCTAATCGTTATATGGAGAGTATTTTTACCGATATATGGTTATTGGGGCGGGATAACCCCCCAGTTAGTGTTTTCTTTTATAATCTATTTGGTGGTAATATCGCTGTCGGTATGGCGACTCTGTTTATTTCGCTATTTCTGTTTATTATTTGCCATAAACTGCTGCTGAGAATTAGATATTTTCGTTATATAGAGCAGTACATATTTCTCTACTTGCCGATCTATCAACGTGTGCAGCGCATGGTTTTCTACCTCGATATTCTCGAGGCAATGCGTTTCTCCTTACTAAGTGGTGAGAGTTTGCATCAGACATTAAGTAATTTTTTTCTTACTTTACGTTCAACTTGTCTACGTAGACGTGCAGATAAAGCACTATTCTTTCTTCAGAGTGGTCGTGGAATTGCTATTAGTCTTGAGCAGTTAGGGATGATTGATCGTTCAAAGTGTCATCAACTGGAGAATATCCTGACACGGCCAAGTCCCATTGAGGAGATGGGACACTACATTTCACTGATAGAAAAGAAGTTAAATTTCCAGCAGGTTATTTTCCGTTCCACTGTGCAGTTGCTATTGATTTTTACGCTGTTTGCGATTATTGGATTTATCTCCTACGCAGTTACCGAGGCATCATCGGTGTTGATGATGGGAATGTAGAGACGGCGGTGGGACGTGATGCTAGCGTAGGTTGTAGTGAGACAAGGGCTAGAGATAAGATGACTCTTTATCAATATAGTTCTGTAATGCTGGTGATAAATCGCCAATTTTATTAGCGCGAGCGAAAGCATTATGCGCTTCGACAGTGAGCCCCAACTTGTCAGCGGCAATGCCGAGGCCGGCCCACCAAGTGGCATTCAGCGGATCTTTAGTGACCAGGCGCTGATAGATGTTTTTTGCATTTCTATAATCTTGCTGTTGCATATAGAGTGATGCCATTAAAGCGAAATAGTTGACATTATTTGCATCGATGGTTTTTGGTTTGGCGTAGTTTAGCAGCTGTAATGCTTGAACTGTGCGTCCCTGTTGCACCAATATGTGCGCAGTGAGTTTAGCGTAATCTGGATCTTTTGGTAACTGTTTCAGACCTGCTTGTAGTACTGTTTCAGCGCGTGCTATTTGTTGATGCCGAATCAGCACAGCAGCAAGCGTGACACGGGCGTTTTTATAATTGGGATTTTGCTTAAGTATAGTGCTCAAAGTGCTAATAGCACGATCATCATGGCCGCTATGAATATTCTCCATCGCTTGATTGTACTGTTTGGCTAGGCGCTGCTCTTTTGTAAGTGTCGGTTCAGCTATTTTAATCCGACTATCTGCTGCTGTAGAGGATGAATCTTTTTTTGCGCTGTCTGATTGTGCTGGTTGCGTTTCTATTGCTGATTGTGCTTCTGCTTCTGCTTCTGCTTCTGAAGTATTGCTATTGTCCTTTTTTGTTTGGTCATTTGCTTCGTCATGCTGCGTTTCAGCAGTGGATTGATTGCTTTCATTTTGGGCTGGCACTGCTTGTTGTGTCTCATCATTGGCAGTAGATTGCGCTTCACTATCATCGGGTGTGGACTGTTCGGAGTCTTGTTCAGTAATAGTGGTTGTTGCAGGTGTTGTGGAACTGCTTGTTTGTGGGGGCGATGAATTCTGTTGCGCTGCACTAGTCGAGTGGTGTTCTGTTTCAAACAGCATGATCACCAATAGTACAACAACCACCAGTGCAGCAATGCCAGCGCCATAGAGAATAGAACGTTTTCTATTTGGTTCGGGTGGAGGTGGTGGAGGCCCATCTCCGTTACCCTGTTGTGGATAATCATTTTTATCTTTCTGATGATGTTTTTCTAGGTCTTTGAGCATTTCGTTAACTAAACTCATAATTATCTTCCCAGTAAATGATAATGCCAAATAAACAGAGGGGAGAGAAATACGGCAAGGGTTGGCAGTAAAATAAGCCACTTTGATTGTTGTAGCGTAATGTCTGGACTATCTTTAACAGCGCTGCGCATTGACCTGCCGTCTATCTGTCGTTTATTACGACCATAAGCAGCCATCATCGCTTTGTGGCAGAGAATATTAATTACGCGTGGAATGCCGCGGCTAGCACTGAACAGAAGTTGTTGTGCTCGTGGGGTGAAGAGTGTGCCATAGGTATAGCCAGCGGTTGCTAAACGGTGATTTAAGTAAGCGATAACTTCATGTTTCTTTAATGGTGATAGGTGGTAAGAAAAGGTAATGCGTTGGCGCAATTGACGCATATTTTTTTTCTCCAGGCGTTGATTGAGTTCGGGTTGACCAAATAGAATAATTTGTAACAGTTTTTTTGATTCTGTTTCAAGATTGGTGAGTAAGCGCAGTGCTTCCAGTGTTGCAGTGGGAATTGCTTGCGCTTCATCAATTAACAGAACCACCTGCTTTCCTTGGCTACTCAATGCAATTAATTTTTCATTAATCCGCGTTTGGATATTGTGTTGATCGAGATGCTGCTCGAGGTCAACTCCCAACTCTCGTGCTAGCGCTTTATGAAGCCCTGTGGCACTTAAATCAGGATTGGGAATGTAGGCGCTAATAAAATGCTCGTCAAGATTATCAAGGAGTTTGCGGCACAATAGCGTTTTCCCCATGCCTACTTCACCGGTTATTTTAATAAACCCTTCGCCATTTTTCAGGCTCACCAGTAATACATTGAGTGCCGATTGATGCGATGACAATCCACAATAAAACTGAGTATTCGGTGTTAGCGAGAAAGGCTGTTCTTTTAGACCAAAGTAATCGAGATACATCATCTATGCTCCTTTATGTCTATGTGAATATTGTGGAGGACGGTAAACTTTCGTTTCGAAAGAGAACTCCTGATCCAATTTTTTGTATCGTGCGGATACCTGCTCGAGCTGTTCTCTAATACTTTTCCTATTGAGTAGCGTTGGGCGCAGAAGGATGACAATTTCTGATTTTGTTGAGGTATTTTGATGATTATCAAAAAACCAGCCTAACCCTGGAATACGCGACATGAATGGGATATGTCCTTTTTGATAATCATTATTATCGACCATTAGGCCACCAATCACAACGATCTGTCTATTTTTGACGCGGACAATATTATCTGATTCACGAATCGAACTTTGCGCTGAAGGCAGACTACTGTCTTCATTATTAAGTTTGAATGTCAACGTTGTTTCTGTCACGGTACTAATTAGTGGATGTAGGTGTAGGGTAATTTCACCATGTTTATCAATTTCTGGAATCACATCGAGAGCTACACCCGAGAAGAATGGCGTTAATTCGACATCTTCGCCAATGATTTGTGAGCCAATAGTTGCGGTATCTGTCGTTGTGCTGACATTGGTAATGTAGAAACGGTCGGTACCAACTTTAATTAAGGCTTTTTGGTTATTTATTGTAGCGATGCGTGGGCTTGAGATGACGTTAATACGTCCCTGACTCTGCATTAATGTGATTAAAGATTCAAAGCCGCGGTCAGCAGTCATTTTGATGGTAAAGATATTACTAAAGGGTTGCAATGTTGTATCGAGCAGGGCAGAACCAGCCTGTTTGATGCCAAGTAGACGCCAGTCAATGCCGCTTTGATAACCAGCATTGAGTGTGACTTCGAGTATCTTTGCGTCAATGATGACTTGACGATTCATAATGGTCTGTACCTGTTTTAAATACTGGGCCACTTGGCGCAGCTGCGCTGGAAAGGCTTTTACGACTACCAGTCCTGCTTGTGGGTTGATAATCACCGCCCGACCGTCAGTTGTTGTTGCAGCGCTAGCATTCGTAGTGGCTGCTGGGGGGGTGTTATTACGGCTGTTGGTATTGTTAGTGCCGGTGCGGGCGTTTTGTGAGCGGGTTTGTGCTATCGTGCTCGCAACAGCGGCAATTGGATTGGTGGTTGCTGTAGTCGGGGGAGTATTTGTTTGAGTTGTATTGTTATTCTGGTTATTGATGCCAACAATTGCGTTCAAGGTATTGGTTAATTCCCCCCAGAAGTTA